>NZ_JBYVJW010000005.1:0-241190 GCF_058147165.1 Polaribacter sp. 2305UL8-11
CAGCAGTGCTTATGTCCTGTTCAAATTAACTTTGGGAATATAACAAATCTTGATGTAAAAATTACCAACCATTTTTTGCCACATTACCAGAAAAAATAAAAGCGAAGAATCTTCCAGATAAATACTCTAAAGTTAGGTTGTCTGAAATTGTAATAAATGATTGGGGTAAAGAGTTCTTTTTACACGATCCATCAGGAATTTTATGGCATTTTGGTTGTTTTTATTGAAAAATTTTCTTCTTTTTCAATTCAAAATCTTTACCTAAATATACTTTTCTTACCATTTCATCTGCAGCTAATTCTTCTGGAGTTCCTTCTTTTAAAATACCTCCATTATACATTAAATAAGTTTTATCTGTAATAGCTAGAGTAGCTTGCACATCATGGTCTGTAATAAGAATACCTATATTTTTATTCTTTAGTTGTGCTACAATACTTTGTATATCTTCAACAGCAATTGGGTCCACACCAGCAAAGGGTTCATCTAATAAAATAAAATTAGGATCAGAAGCCAAACAGCGAGCAATTTCTGTTCTACGTCTTTCTCCACCAGATAGTAAATCGCCTCTATTTTTACGAACATGCCCAATATTAAACTCTTCTATTAAAGATTCTAATTTAATTTTTTGTTCTTTTTTAGATAAATTTGTGAATTGCAAGACAGACATAATATTGTCTTCTACAGATAATTTTCTAAACACAGATGCTTCTTGTGCTAAATAACCAATACCTTTTTCTGCACGTTTGTACATGGCATCTTTGGTTATTTCTTCATCATTTAAAAAAATTTTACCAGCATTTGGTTTAATCATTCCAACAATCATGTAGAAAGAAGTTGTTTTTCCTGCTCCATTTGGCCCTAAAAGTCCAATAATTTCTCCTTGCTGAACTTCCAAAGAAATACCTTGAACCACTTTTCTACTTCCGTATATTTTTTGAATATTATCTGCTCTTAAAATCATATTTTTCAAAAATGTATAATTGTATAATTGTTGAAATATTTAATGTGTAAATGTATTTATTATAATGCTATAAATTTCTTAAAACATTCACAAACAATTACAAACTTAAACAAATAAAACAGTTAAACTTCTGTTTGGAGAGCTTCCCAATACTCTACAGCTCTCCTTAAATGTGGAATTACAATTGTACCTCCAACTAAAGTTGCAATAGACATGGTTTCCATCATTTCTTCTGTAGTTACACCATTTTTCTTTGCAGACTCTAAATGATATTGAACGCAATCATCGCATCTAAGTACTGCAGAAGCAACCAAACCTAAAAGTTCTTTTGTTTTAACAGGTAAATGTCCTTCTTTAAAAGCATTGGTGTCTAAATTAAAGATTCTTTTAACTACTTTATTGTCAGAATCTAAAATTTTATCGTTCATTTTTTGACGATAGTCATTAAACTCTTGGACTTTTTTGTACATTTTTTTGTTGTTTTTTTATTACTCTTTTAGAAACTTTGATACCAATTTCATATAAAATAAGAATCGGAATTGCTACAATTACCTGACTTGCAATATCTGGAGGTGTAATTATTGCAGCTAATATCAAAACAACTACTAGAGCGTGTTTTCTGTATTTTTTTAAGAATTCTGGTGTAATTAAACCAATTTTAGTTAAAAAATAAATTAAAACTGGTAATTCAAATAAAATAGAAACGCCTAATAACATATTGGTAATTAGACCTATGTGAGATTGTAAAGTAAAACTATTTACAATACTTTCGGAAATTTGATAATTGTATAGAAAATGAACAGATATTGGTGCAATTACATAAAAACTAAATAGCAAACCAATAAAAAATAACATAGAGGCTGTAAAAATAAACCCTTTAGATTTTTTTACTTCTTTTTCTGTTAAACCTGGTGCAACAAACCTCCAAATTTCCCATAAAAGATAAGGAAAGGAAACAATGATTCCTAAAATTAATGAAGACCAAATAGAGTTCATTAATTGAGAAGTAACTTTAATACTTTGTAGTTTTTTATCAGCAAAAGTTACATTACAAAAATCGCTATCCATACCAAATAAGTTAAAAAAGTCGCAAAATAATTGGTAGGTAATAAAGTCTGATTTTATATGTGCTAACAAGAAGTTATCATACACTTCTTCTGCAAACACAAAAAAAACAATTGCTAAAATAAATATTGCAGATGCACCTCTTACTAAATGCCATCTTAATTCTTCTAAATGACCTAAAAAGGACATTTCTTTTTGTTTTTCTGCCATTAGAAAATACCTTCTTTAATTAAATCATGTAAATGAACAACACCAACATAATTGTCTTTATCATCAATTACTAAAATTTGTGATATATTATTTTGTTCCATTGTGTTTAAAGCATCTACAGCCATTGCATCTTTATAGATGGTTTTAGGGTTTGTACCCATAATATCTTTTGCTTTAAACTTTGCTATTTCTGTAGTTTTTGATAGCATTCTTCGAATATCACCATCTGTAATTATACCTAATAGTGTGTCTTCTTTTACAACTGCAGTAACACCTAGTCTTTTTTCAGAAATTTCTACAATTACTTTAGCAATACTATCATTTTCATTAACTTTTGGAAGCTGATTATTTTTAACCAAATCTGAGACTCTTAAATATAAACGTTTTCCTAATGCACCTCCTGGATGGTATTTTGCAAAATCTTTGCTGGTAAAACCTTTTAATTCTAAAAGGCAAACAGCTAAAGCATCACCTAAAACTAACTGTGCAGTTGTACTTGTAGTAGGAGCAAGATTGTTAGGACAAGCCTCTTGAGTTACATACGCATTTAATGTAAAATCTGCATTTTCTCCTAAATAAGAGTCTACGTTTCCAGTAATAGCAATAATTTTATTGCCATAATTTTTAATTAATGGAACCAAAACTTTAATTTCTGGAGTGTTACCACTTTTAGAAATACAAATAACAACATCATCATCTTGCACGTTTCCTAAATCTCCGTGAATTGCATCTGCTGCATGCATAAATATTGCTGGAGTTCCTGTAGAATTAAATGTGGCAACAATTTTAGAACCAATGTTGGCGCTTTTACCAATTCCTGTAACAATTACTCTTCCTTTAGACTGTAAAATAAATTTTACAGCTTGTTCAAAGTCAACATCAATTAAATTTGCTAAATTAGCAATAGCATTACTTTCAATTAAGATGGTTTCTTTGGCTGTTTTTATAATTGAGTTTGTTTTTTTCAATATTTAAGTATTTTATCAGAATAAAAAAAAGTTATATCTTTAGATTAAGAAAACAAGCAAATTTACTATAAAAAATAGTTAGAACAAATATAATAGAAGGTTTGTGAATTGTTTTTAAAGTTAAACAAATATTTACATAAATGGATTTATACAGTCCTCTTAAAAAATTCTTTGGGTTTACCAAATTTAAAGGATTACAAGAGCAAGTAATTAAAAGTATTGTTAATAAAAATAACACTTTTGTAATCATGCCAACAGGTGGAGGAAAGTCTCTCTGCTATCAATTACCAGCTTTAATGCAAGAAGGAACTGCAATAGTAGTTTCTCCTTTAATTGCTTTGATGAAAAATCAAGTAGATGCAATTAGAGGTATTTCTGAACATAATGGAGTAGCACATGTCTTAAACTCTTCTTTAAACAAGACAGAAGTTGCACAAGTAAAGGAAGATATTGCTAATGGAATTACTAAGTTGCTCTATGTTGCACCAGAATCTTTAATCAAAGAAGAATATGTTACTTTTTTAAGAACACAAAAAATTTCTTTTGTAGCTATAGATGAAGCACATTGTATTTCTGAGTGGGGACATGATTTTAGACCAGAATATAGAAATTTAAAACATATTATAAAAGCAATAGACAGTGTGCCAGTAATATGTTTAACAGCTACAGCTACAGAAAAGGTACAAGAAGATATTCTTAAAACTCTTGGAATTACTGATGCAAATAGATTTAAAGCATCTTTTAACAGAGCCAATTTATTTTATGAAGTAAGGCCTAAGACAAAAGAGGTAGAGAAAGATATTATTCGTTTTGTAAAACAAAGAATGGGTAAATCTGGTATTATCTATTGTTTAAGTAGAAAAAAAGTTGAAGAAATTGCACAAATTTTACAAGTAAACGGAATTAAAGCTGTACCATATCATGCAGGTTTAGATGCGAAAACACGTGTAAAACATCAAGATATGTTTTTGATGGAAGATTGTGATGTTGTTGTTGCCACAATTGCTTTTGGAATGGGAATAGACAAACCAGATGTACGCTATGTTATACATCATGACATTCCTAAAAGTTTAGAAAGCTATTATCAAGAAACAGGAAGAGCAGGAAGAGATGATGGAGAAGGATATTGTTTGGCTTTTTACGCATATAAAGACATAGAGAAGTTAGAAAAATTTATGGCAAGCAAACCAGTTGCAGAACAAGAAATTGGGCATGCATTATTGCAAGAAGTAGTGGGTTATGCAGAAACCTCTATGAATAGGCGTAAATATTTATTACATTATTTTGGTGAAGAATTTGATGAAGTTAATGGAGAAGGTGCAGATATGGATGATAATTCTAGAAACCCAAAGAAAAAGCACGAAGCCAAAGAAGATGTGAAAATTTTATTACAAGTTATAAAAGATACTTTACAAAAATACAAAGCAAAAGAGGTTGTTAATACAATTGTTGGTAAAGAAAATGCTTTGCTTACTTCACATAAAACACATTTGCAATCTTTTTTTGGTATTGGAAAAGAAAAAAGTCCTTCTTACTGGATGGCTTTAATCCGTCAAGTTTTAGTGGTAAATTTAATTAAGAAAGAAATAGAACAGTATGGAGTTATAAAGTTGACCCCAAAAGGAGAAGAATTTATTAAAAAACCAACTTCGTTTATGATGACAGAAGATCATGAATACAATGAAGAAAATGATAACTCTATTATTACCAATTCTAAATCGAGTGGAGGAGTTGCAGATGAAAAGCTAATTAAACTATTAAAAGATTTACGTAAAAAAGTTGCAACAAAGCAAGGTGTGCCACCTTTTGCAGTTTTTCAAGATCCATCTTTAGATGATATGGCTTTAAAGTATCCAATGACATTAGAAGAACTCTCTACAGTGCATGGTGTTGGAGAGGGAAAAGCTAGGAAATTTGGAAAAGAATTTATAAAATTGATTTCAGTTTATGTAGATGAAAATGATATTTTAAGACCAGATGATTTGATTGTTAAAAGTACTGGAACGAACTCTGGATTAAAACTATTCATCATACAGAACACAGATAAAAAACTACCTTTAGAAGATATTGCTAAATCTAAAGGATTGGAAATGAGTGAATTGATTAAAGAAATGGAAGTGATTATTTTTTCTGGAACAAAGATTAATATTGATTATGCCATTGATGATTTGTTAGATGAAGAACAACAAGAAGAAATTCACGACTATTTTATGGAAGCAGACTCTGATAATATACAAGAGGCTTTAGATGAATTTGATGGCGATTATGATGATGATGAATTACGTTTAATGCGTATTAAATTTATTAATGAAGTGGCTAATTAAAATTGATATTTCTTATCAATAGCATATTTAACCAATTCATTTCCATTAGACAAATCTAATTTTCGGATCATATTTTTTCTATGTGTATCTACAGTAGTTTTTGCTATAAATAATGTTTCAGCTATATCTTTAGAAGTTTTGCCTTCTGCAATTAGGTTTAAAATTTCTTTTTCTCTGTTTGATAAAACTATTTTGTCAGATTTGCCAATGGTAACATGATCATCTATATAATTATTCATAAAATTAAATGCTACATTGGGGTCAAAGAAAGTTTCTCCATTTGCAACTGTTACAATGGCTTTAGATAGCATTTTTATTCCTGAATTTTTTAAAATGTATCCTGTTGCACCAGCATCTAACATCTGTTTAATAGCATCTGGCTGATCAAACATTGTCATGGCTAAAACGTTAACATGAGGTAATTTTTTCTTAATTATTTTTGTAGCTTGAATCCCATCCATAATTGGCATTCTAATATCTGTAATTACAAGTTTTGGTTGTTTTAAAGATACTAACTTTACCAATTCTTCACCATTATTTACTGCACCAATGATGTTGATATTATCATCATACTCAAAAAAAGATTTTACACCATCAATTAACATTTGATGATCTTCTGCCATAATAATTGTAATCATAGTTTATTTTTTCTTTAAAAATAACATTTTAATAAAAAATATAAATACCTATAAATAAGGAATTAATTAAGAGGAATATCTATAATTACTGAGCTTCCTTTTCCTATAGTAGAATCTACAGTAAAAGTTCCAGACAAATGCTCAACTCTAGTTTTTATAGAACTAATTCCCATTCCGTTTTTTAAATCTATTTTTTTATAATCAAAACCTTTACCATCATCTTCTAAAATAATATTTAAACTTTTATCATAGGCAGCAATATTAATTGTTGCGTTTTTAGCATTTGCATGTTTTATGACGTTGGTAATTAATTCTTGAATAATTCTAAAAACGGTAATTTCTAAACTGTTTTCTAAACGTTTATCTAAGCCATAATCAATAACTTCAATTTTTAATTTATCTGCGGAAGATATTTTTTCGGCCATCATTTGAACTGAGACTAACAAACCTTGGTTTGCAATGACTCCAGCATTTTTTGCATGAGCAATTCTTCTAACTTTTAAGTAAGCTTCATCAATTAAATTCTCTGTTTTATCAAATAATTCTTCTTGATTTATTTTCTTTTTTTCTTTATTAATTTTTAAGTTTTCAAAGTGCAATTTTAAAGTGGCTAAAACAGAACCCAAATTATCGTGTAAATCTTCTGCAATTCGTTTTCGTTCTTTTTCTTGTCCATCTACCATTGCATTTATGGTAGTAATTTCTTGTTCTTTTAAAAGAGTTAAGTTTTTTTGAGTTTCTAATTCTTTTTCTTGTTCTGCTAATAAACGTTTTTTGCGAGAGTTTTTTAATGTTAAATAAGCAATGCTACTGCCAAAAAAAATAAACAAAATAGAACCAATTATTAAGTTTTTTTGTTGTTTGTTTTTTTGTTTTTCAAGTAATATTTCTTTTTCTTTTTTTGCAGTATCCTCTTTTGTTTTAGAGTCGGAAATTAGATGTTGTGTTTCATAGTGTTTAGCCATAAAACTATTGCTGTAATACTTATTAGAATAAATTAGAGCACTATCTTCAAAACCGTTTTTTTCAAATAATTTCCATTTTCTATCTAATAAATAAGTGCTTGCATTTTTATTTAAATAACCCTTTTTAAAAAGATAAATAGAGTTTAAAATTTTTTTTGATTTTTCAATTGAATCTATATCTAAAAAATATTTTGACTTGTTAATTTTTATTTTATCTAAAACTAATTTTTCTATTGGAAATTTTAGATTTAAAGAAACTGGCATATTTAAATAAAAGAAAGCGCTGTCTATATTTTTATTAATATGAAATTGATAACTAGCATTAGAAATATTTTGTAAAGATTTTAAATAATTAAAATTTAGTTTATTAATAAATGATTTTGTATTAAAATATTTTTGCTCAGAAATATTTTTATATTGATTGTTAATTAAAGTCAATTTAAATTCAAAATATTTATAATAACCTAAATCAATACTGTCAGTAATGTTTTTTTTGTATTCAATTAAAAAATCTTTGTAATATACATCTGTTAATAAATGACCTTGATTGCAATAAATTTCTAAAATATTTCTAATACTTTCACATATATATGACTTGTTTTTTAAAGATTTAGAAATCTGTAAACTTTTACTAAAATTATTAAAACCTTCTAACGCATTTTCATTATGGTGATATTCAAAGAGACCTTTATTTAAATAGTATAAATATTTAAAATCTAAATCTTTATCACTAAGGTTAATAGGTGAATTTTGAACTGAATCTACTCCAATATTTTTTTTAAAAATTAATAAATTTTTTAATTCCTTTTTTTTATCATCAGAAAACTTACTATTGTCAATAAATATATTAGCCTGTTCATATTTGTTTAGTTTTAAATAACTTATTAAAACTTCTACAGGGCTTTGAAAGGTTAAAAATAAAAGGAGTAAATATTTCAATAGTTATCTTGTAATTGATCTTGTCATATCGCAAATATAAGGATGTCTTCCTCCATGATCCTCACTATCATCTTCTTGGTTATTACAATTTTCTTCAGATGTTGATTTGTATTCAATTTTTAAATAAGAATCTCCATCTCTTTTATATTGATCTGGATGAAGATAAAGTGATTGGTCTGGCTCATTTCTATTGTACATAAAACTAGGTGGGTTTTTAATATCTACCAGAGATTCAAAAATTTTGTTAGGGATTGATAAATCATTTTCAGAATGATGCTTTATAATTTTGCTTTCCCAATCTCTGTTAAATGGAGATAATTTAATTCTAAAAGAAAAATCATAAGGCTCACCATCTTCTCCATAACCAGGTGTGGTTTCAAACTCTGGCTCACTATGGAATCCCATGCTTATTGCTCCTTTAAAATTTTGAATTTTATACATACAGTAATAAGTATGTAATTTAAAATCTTTTGTTGGTGGTTCGTGTTTTACAAATTTAACAAAAACACCATAAAAAGTATCAAAAGCTTGAGAAGCTACAATTGGTTGCCATTCTCCAACTACTTTTGGTTGTAAGTTAAATTTTAAAAGATGATGTGCCATATTATTATTTTTTATTAGTTAAAAATTTATTTTCATATTTAGTTGATGAAAGCCTACTAAAATTATTTAATTCATATTGTGGAATATTGATTGCTCTTTCAAACAACTTATTATTTATTTCAGATTCTATAACAAAAACACCAGTATTAGAGTAAAATGTGAATTTTGTTAATTCTAATCGGATATCTTTATTAAAACTCTTAATAATATTAATTATATCTCCTTGACTTGCAAGTGTAAAACTGATGTTTTCTTTACATTCTATTTCTTCATTAAAATCATAGGTTAAAAAATGATTATTTCCCACCAAAAAAGTCATTTTTTTTGTGCTTTCTAAAATAACGTTATTTAAAAGTGTTTTTGTAGTTAAACTTATATTACGAATTTCATTATACTTTTTAAATTCTGGAATTATATTACTTATAGAATTTGTTTTTTTTAATTTTTTTAGTTGATTTCCTATAGAATTATTTTTTTTACTTGTAGTCCATATATAACTTATTTCAAGACCATCATACTCAAAATCATTATTATCATAATGGTTAAAAATCCTTCTAGATTTTGGATCATATACAAGCAAATATTTTTTGTTATTACAGTTTCCATAGCCAACTACTAACACTAAATGTTTTATTCTATCATGTATATCAACTCCAAGAAGTATTGGGCTTTTGCTTGTTTTTAATGTATTCTTTACCAATTCAAAATTATCAATAAAACTTTTATTTTTCTGAGTACACTTTATGTTGTATTTATTATAAAGAGTATCTATTTCAGAAATTTTTAAGTATCTATTTTTTATACGACCATATTTAGTTATAACAAAATCTTTTTGGTCATCATCTATAATATTTTTGTAAAAATTAGAAATCATTGATCCACATGCAGCCCAACACCATTTTGACTCTTGTTGAGGTTGATAAACTAAATCTTCAAAATAATAAAACTCTTTCATAATATTGATAAAACAATTTTCAAAATTATAATCTTTATGTAAAAAAAATAAAAATTCAAATCATTAAACTACCTACAAATAGGTATATTCATTTCACTAAATATAAGTAAAAACTATAGAGTTACAATGGTAAGTAGTATTCCTAAAAGTATGGCTATAAATTTTTGTAAGTTAAATTTATGATTTTCAGTACTTTCAAAAAGTATAATTGTAGAAATGTGTAAGAAAACACCAATAATAAATGCAGTAATTTCTGTAGTATAAGTAGTAAAAAACGGAATTTTATCTCCCAATAAAACGCCTAAAGGACTCATCAAAGCAAAAAATATTAAAAAAGTAAAGACTATTTTTTTTGAATATCTTGTGTGAATCAAAAATGTTGTTAAAACAATGGCAATTGGTATTTTATGTACCACAATTGCCCATAACAAGTTGTCATCTGCATTATGAATGGGTAATCCTTCAGAAAAAGCATGCATACATAAACTCACAAATAATAAAGTTGGAAATTTTGTTCCATCTGAATGAATATGTATATGCCCATGTTCTGCTCCTTTAGAAAAAGACTCTAACACAGATTGAATGATAATTCCGATTAAAATAAAAATTCCTATTTTTTTGTAATCTGTAGTTTCTTGATATACTTCTGGTAATAAATGTAAAATAGTAACAGATAGGAGGTAAGCACCACTAAAAGCCAATAATAAACGAACTACACTTTTTTTAGGTTTTAAAATAAAAACCAATAAAGAACCTACAAAAACAGATGCTATTAGTAAGATGTAACTCATTTTGCAACTAAAATTAATCGATCTGAAATTTCTGACTTGTATTTGTTTAAATGATAATCACCAAAAATATTGGTAATTGTAAATCCTACCTTAGTAAAAAAAGAGGTCATTTTTTCTAAATCTAAATATTTTACTTTTTCTGTATAAGCATGATTTTCTCCATCAGCAAAAAAAGAAATATGTTTAAATATAAAGCCTTCTTTTATTTCTCTTTGAATATGAAAAGTAATATTATCTACAACTTTAGTTTCTTTGGCTACTAAATTGAGTTTTACTTTCTCTGCATTTAAAAAATCAAAAACAAAAAAACCATTAGCAGTTAAACCATTTTTAATGTTTTGTAAGATTTGGATATCCTCATTATCATCATCAAAATAACCGAAACTTGTAAACAAATTGAACACAGCATCATACTTATTATTAAATGGCTTGCGCATATCATGTACTTTAAATTTTAAAGTATCATTTTCAAATTCTTTTGCTAATTGAATGCTATTTTCCGCTAAATCTCCACCAGTAACTTTGTAACCTAAAGAATTTAAAAAAACAGAATGACGCCCTTTTCCACAAGGCAAATCTAAAATATGGGTTGTTTTTGGTAATGCTAAAAAATTAGTTATATTTTTCATAAATAACTCTGCATCTTCATCATTCCTTTCCTTATATAAAATGTGATAGTAAGGTGTGTTAAACCAATCTGTAAACCAATCTTTTTGTTTCATTTTTAAAATATGTTCCTTTTTTTATTCATCAAAAAAAGGAAGCCTTTGAAATTGTCATTCCTGTGAAAATAGGAATCTAAATATTATTATTTTAATAATTTTATATTTCAGTCTGTAAAAGTAATTAAATCTTACTTTAGAAAAAATGAAATTCAGTATTTCTCAAATATCCTTTTTTATAATGTATTTTTGCACTGAATTTTATGAGTATGAATAAAGATTTTAAAATGGTAGCTACAACCCTTTTTGGTTTGGAAGGAGTTTTAGCAGAAGAATTGAAGAAATTAGGTGCCCAAGATATAAAAGAGGCAGTAAGAAGTGTTTCTTTTAGAGGAGATAAAGGGTTTATGTATAAGGCAAATATTGCTTTAAGAACTGCTGTACGTATTTTAAAACCTATTAAAACCTGTAAAGTTTATGATGAAGAAGATTTGTATGAAGCGATTCAGAAAATAAAATGGGAAAATTTTTTAGAACCTGATGGGACTTTTGCTATTGGAGCTGTTGTAAACTCAAAAAATTTTACTTCTAATTCACACTATATTTCTTTAAAATCTAAAGATGCTATTGCAGATTATTTCAGGCATAAATATCATAAAAGACCCAATGTAGATTTAAAGTATCCAGATGTAAAGGTGCATATTCATATTCAGAAAGATTGGTTAACAGTTTCTTTAGATTCTTCTGGAGATTCTTTACATAAAAGAGGATATAGAACAGCCACAAATATTGCTCCAATAAACGAAGTTTTAGCTGCTGGTATGGTTTTATTGTCTGGTTACACAGGTGATGAAAACTTTATAGACCCCATGTGTGGTTCTGGTACCATTTTAATTGAAGCTGCTATGATTGCCAATAACATTCCTGCAAACATCAACAGAAAGTTATTTGCATTTGAAAATTGGAAAGATTATGATGAAGATTTGTATTTTATTATTCAGGATGCTTTATTAAAAAAGATTCGTTCTTCCCATTTTAAAATTATGGGCTTTGACAAAGCACCATCTGCAGTTCAAAAAGCAAAAGCAAATATTATTTCTGCAAATTTAGAAGAGTTTATTGGTGTACATCATGTAAACTTTTTTAACTCTACCAAAGAAGTTTTTGGAAATACTACTATTTTGTTTAATCCACCTTATGGAGAGCGTTTAAATATTGATGTTCAAGAATTTTATAAGAAAATTGGAGATACTCTAAAACATAATTATCCTGGTTCTACAGCTTGGTTAATTACTTCAGATATAGATGCTTTAAAATCTATTGGTTTAAGAACCTCTAAACGAATAGCATTAAAAAATGGAGACTTAGACTGTAAGTTTGTTAAATATGAATTATACGAAGGCTCAAGGAAAATTAAATCTAATAGAGAAGATTAGTTTCTTTCTCATTTTTTTTATATTACAAACAAAAGAGCTTGTCGAAATATAACGAATAATTGCTTTGTTATAAAACTTCGACAAGCTCAGTTTGACATACCTAAATACTTTTCAGGCAGCACCTTAATATTCTTTTGTAAAATGGTTTAATTTTATTTTACATCCATCAATTCTACATCAAAAATAAGTGTTGCATCTGGTGGAATTACTCCTCCTGCACCTGCAGAACCATAAGCTAAATCAGAAGGGATTACAAAACGAGCTTTGTCACCTACTTGTAATAATTGAATTCCTTCATCCCATCCAGCAATTACTTGTCCAACACCCACATTAAAATCGATGGGTTGTTTTCTTTTGTAAGACGAATCGAAAACTGTACCATCTAACAATTGCCCTTTATAATGTACAGAAACTCCTGCGCCTTTTGTAGCTTGTTTTCCATCACCTTTTTGTAAAATTTGATAACGTAATCCGCTTGCAGTTTCATCATAACCAGCAGCAACAGAGTCTAACAATTCTTTTTGTTTTGCTTTGGCTTCTGCTTCTCTTTTTTCTCTTGCTCCTTCAAAAGTTCTAAACGCTTCTATAGCATTAAAAGCTTCTGCATCTGCACCAACTCTAATAATTTCTACAGACATATCATCACCTTGAGCAACAGCATCAACAACATCTTGACCCTCAATTACAGATCCAAATACAGTATGTTTATTATCTAACCAAGGAGTAGGAACGTGGGTAATATAAAATTGACTTCCGTTTGTTGCTGGGCCAGAATTAGCCATTGCTAATTTTCCTGGAGCATCGTGTTTTAAGTCTGGATGAAATTCATCATCAAATTTGTAACCTGGGTTTCCTGTTCCTGTTCCAAGAGGACAACCACCTTGAATCATAAAATCTGGTATTACTCTATGAAATTTTAATCCATCATAATAAGGTTTTCCTTGCTCTTTTGCTGAGTTTTCTAAATTACCTTCTGCTAATGCAACAAAATTACCAACTGTTCCTGGTGTTTTTTCGTGTTCTAATTTTACTAAAATATCACCTTTTGGTGTGATGAACTTTGCATAAATTCCGTTATTCATATTTTTACTTTTAATCGTTTTTTTATTATTGAAATTCTGAAGTGAATTCAGAATAAATTATTTTTTTGCATTTAAAATTGAAAAGCCATAGCTTAATCCTACATTAATATTTGAAGAATTCACATTCCCAAAAGGAGACCACATTTGCCCACCAGATATATGTAAAGATAAATTATCGTTTGCATGATAGTTTATACCTACTGTTGGTCTAACTAAAACGCCTTCTCCAGAGTCTACTCTTCCTCCACCAGCAACTCCTGCTGCAGTTTCTAGAAATAAAGAAAAATTATCGTTTAAAAATTTATTTGATTTTATTCCTAGTCCAAAAATTCCGTGAGCATAACCTCCCGATTTTCCTTTATGGGCAAAAGAAGCTTCACCTGCAACATAAAAACGATGATTTATATCGTAGTTAACTTTTAAGGCTATTAATTGCAAATCACTTGGAGGAATTCCAAATTTAGCTACATCAAAATAGTATTGATTTTGAACAGTAAGTTGAAGACCTTGTGTTTTAATTTTTGAAACCTTGGCATCTGTAAAAGGGTCTTTAATACCACCACTTAAACCATAATATTTAAGGCTAAAACCAGCTGTATATGCCTCAAAACTTGCAATACCACCAAGAGCTTTATGATAACCAACATGACCACTTAAACCAAATTTATCAGTAATTTTTACATCTGCACCAATATTTGGGTACATAGTTAGTCCTCCTTCAGGAAAAATTCTTCCTCCAGCTGCACCAATTGCAAATTTTCCGAAAAGATTGATACTATTAGTAAGTTGTAAATTTTTTCCTGCACCAAAAAACAAATCCATAAAACCAGCAGTTAAACCACCATACATTGCATCTACATGAACATAAATAAAAGTATTACTGTTTAAATAACGTTGATATTCAAATCCTAAAACCGATAATGTATGATTTATAGGCTTATATCTTGGAGTTGTACTTGCATCTGTTCTAGAGTTTCCAAAAGGAAAAAAATAATCAAAAGTAACTTGTTGTACACTTCTAACAGCAGGTTTTTCCCAAAACTCATCTTTAGATTTATTATTAACTATAAATGTTTTTTGAGCATCTGCATAAGATCCTGTTCTTAATAAACTTGGTATTTCTATAAAAAAAGACACATTATCATTTCTTTGAATTCCAGTAAAAAAATTTACTTCTCCATATTGTACACCAAAGGCATATCCTTTTTTCTTGTATTGTAAACCTATATTTGGATATAAAATTCCACCACCATTTACTAAAGAGCGATATCCACCACCACCACCAAAATGGATATTTGCATCAAAATATAAGTTTTTGTAAATTTTTTTGTTAATACCCAAATTAACTCCTAAAGTAAATAAGCCACCTTGATCTCCTGTTATTGCAGTATGAAAACCTAAACCAGTATATAGCCAACTATTTAGAGGAATATTATAATTTAAACCAACAAAACCCATTGTAGGTTGTAAAGTATAATTTACTAATTCATCTGGTTGATGTACCAAAATATAATTTAAACGAATAGAATTTTTAATTTCTTTGCCCTTAAGTTCTGATAAATTATACGTCTGAGAAAAACCTTGTAAACTACATATAGCAATAGCTAAAAAAAGTATTTTTTTCATCTTCTTAATTTTTAAATTCACTAGTAAAATGCAACTTTACACTTGGGTATTTACTTTGGGTCATTTGTATGGTAAATGCAGAATCTGCCAAAAATACCAACTGACCTTGTTTGTCTTTTGCTAAATAACGTTGTTTTACTCTTTTAAAGTCTTTAAATTCATCATTTTTAGCATTTTCTGGTTCTACCCAACAGGCTTTATGCACTTGTAAATTTTCATAGGTGCATTTTGCACCATATTCATGTTCTAATCTGTATTGTATAACCTCAAACTGTAAGGCTCCTACTGTACCTATAACTCTTCTTCCATTCATTTCTAAAATAAACAATTGCGCAACTCCTTCATCCATTAATTGGTCTAAACCTTTGTACAATTGTTTAGATTTCATTGGGGCTGCATTGTTTACATACCTAAAATGTTCTGGAGAAAAACTAGGGATTCCTCTAAAATTTAATTGTTCTCCTTCTGTTAGTGTATCACCAATTTTAAAATTACCAGTATCATGAATACCTACAATGTCTCCTGGAAATGATTCGTCTACAATTTCTTTTTTCTCAGCAAAAAAAGCATTTGGACTCGAAAATTTTACTTTTTTACCATTTCTAACATGTAAATAAGGAGAATTTCTTTTAAAGGTACCAGAAACTATTTTAATAAACGCCAATCTATCTCTGTGCTTAGGATCCATATTTGCATGAATTTTAAACACAAAACCTGTCATTTTATTTTCTTTAGAATCTACCAAACGTTCTTCTGCTTTCTTAGGTTGAGGAGAAGGAGCAATTTCTATAAATGCATCTAACAATTCTTTAACACCAAAATTATTTAGAGCAGAACCAAAAAATACAGGTTGCAGTTCTCCCTTTAAATATTCTTCTTGATTAAATGTTGGGTATACTTCTTCTATCAATTCTAATTCTTCACGCAAAGTATCAGCGGCTTTTTCGCCAACAATTTTATCTAGTTCAGGGTTAGATAAGTCATCAAATTCAACACCTTCTGAAACTGTTTGTTTTTTATCCCCAGAAAAAAGATTTAATTTCTTTTCCCAAATGTTATAGATTCCTTTAAAATCATATCCCATACCAATTGGAAAACTCATTGGAGTTACTCGCAAGCCTAATTTTTGTTCTACTTCATCTAATAAATCGAAAGCATCTTTTCCTTCTCTATCTAATTTATTAATAAAAACGAGCATTGGTATGCTTCTCATCCTACAAACTTCTACTAGTTTTTCGGTTTGAGGTTCTACACCTTTTGCAACATCAATTACAACAATAACGCTGTCTACAGCTGTTAAAGTCCTAAAAGTATCTTCTGCAAAATCTTTGTGACCAGGTGTGTCTAAGATGTTTATTTTTTTGTCTTTGTAAATAAAGGCTAATACAGAGGTGGCTACAGAAATTCCACGTTGACGCTCGATTTCCATAAAATCGGAAGTAGCTCCTTTTTTAATTTTATTATTTTTTACAGCACCAGCTTCTTGAATGGCGCCACCAAATAATAATAGTTTTTCTGTTAAAGTGGTTTTACCTGCATCTGGATGCGAAATGATACCAAATGTTCTTCTACGTTTAATTTCCTCTAAAAAGCCCATCTACAAATTTTGAGGTGCAAAGATAGGTTTTAGTTAGAGAATTATCAATCTAAAATTTCTACAGTTATATTTATATCTTCCTGTGGCCATTCATCTACACCAACTTTAACTTTAGATATTTTATCCATTACCTTAAAACCAGAAATTACTTCACCAAAAACAGTGTGTTGGTTGTTTAAATGATGTGCACCATTTCTACTATGTACTATGTAAAATTCAAAAGGATTAGACAGTTTGTTAGGATTGTCTTCCCACTCTCTAGC
Source organism: Polaribacter sp. 2305UL8-11 (assembly GCF_058147165.1). Classification (NCBI taxonomy): domain Bacteria; kingdom Pseudomonadati; phylum Bacteroidota; class Flavobacteriia; order Flavobacteriales; family Flavobacteriaceae; genus Polaribacter; species Polaribacter sp. 2305UL8-11. The sequence goes on from NZ_JBYVJW010000005.1 coordinate 17,086, forward strand.
TGCAGCTAATGCACCATACTTGTGCTTTCTATGTTTTCTAAATTCGGGCTGTATTAGGTAATTACCATACAATCTTCTTTGTTTTTTTGTATAAGTTTCATCAGAATTACCTCCTTGTATCACAAAGTTTTTTGCAACTCTATAAATTTCTGTAGTATTAAAATATTTGATTTTTGTTAAAAAAATAAAATTGGCTCTATGTATGGGAACATCATCATACAAGCGTAATTTTATATTGCCAAATTTAGTTTTAATAATTACTTTATTCTCTTTGTTTGTTTTACCATATTCTGTAAAAAAAGCTTCGACATTGTTCTTATTAAGACTGTCCCAACGTTTTTCTACAATTGGTTTTATTTTTTTCTTTTTTTTGATGCTTATTTTATCATCAGCATCTATTTTCTTTTCTTCTTTACATTGAATAAAGAAAAAAAATAAAATAAATGGTAAAAATTTATAAGTTTTCATGAAAGAAATTTGTTTTGAGATGCGCAAATATAAATCATCATAATAAAAGAATAGAAAAGACTTATGAGTTTTGTATTTATTTTATGATTTATTACTCATTCATTTCACTATTTTTGCAAATATGAAAGAACAAGTTGTTTTAGTTGATGAAAATGATAACCCTGTTGGGTTAATGGAAAAAATAGAAGCTCACGAAAAAGCAGTTTTGCATAGAGCATTTTCTGTCTTTATTTTTAATGAAAAAGGAGAATTAATGTTACAGCAAAGAGCTGCAAGTAAATATCATTCACCTTTACTTTGGACTAATACTTGTTGCTCACATCAAAGAGATGGAGAAAGTAATGTAGAAGCAGGAAGAAGAAGATTGCAGGAAGAAATGGGGTTTGTTACAGAAATAAAAGAGATTTTTTCCTTTATTTATAAAGCACCTTTTGATAATGGCTTAACAGAGCATGAGCTAGACCATGTAATGGTTGGTAGATTTGATGGGAAACCAGTTATAAATAAAAAAGAAGTAGAGAATTATAAATGGATGACTTTAGAGGATGTAAAGTTAGATATTGAAAAAAATCCACAAGAATATACAGCTTGGTTTAAAATTATTTTTGATAAATCTTACGAAAAACTTACAAATGCCTAGAGTAACTGTACATAGAAAAGCACATTTTAATGCTGCTCATAGATTGTATAGAAAAGATTGGACTGATGCAAAAAACTTCGAAGTTTTTAATAAATGTAGCAATCCTAATTTTCATGGACACAATTACGAGTTAATAGTTTCTTTAACAGGAGAAATTGATAAAGAAACAGGATATGTTTATGATTTAGGAATTTTAAAAAACCTAATAAAGACTGAAATTGAAGATTGTTTTGATCATAAAAATCTAAATATTGAAGTGGTAGATTTTAAGAATTTAAACCCAACAGCCGAAAATATTAGTGTGGTTACTTACAATAAATTAAGAAAGCATTTGCCTGATTATTTAGACTTAAAAATAACATTGTACGAGACTCCTAGAAACTTTGTAAGTTATTCAGGAGAGTAGTTTTAGATGATTTTTCACAGACAATTTTTTGTTTTTCTTCTATTGATTTATTTTAGATTGATTTATAATTACATACCATTTCAAAGTTAGTTAATTTAATTTATTCAAGTTTTCAGTGTAAATTTGCTTTTTAAATAATAAATTAATGAGAATAAACCAACTTCTAAAGTTTAAGCCTATTTTAAAAGAGAAAATTTGGGGAGGAGAAAAATTAATAAAAAAATTACATAAAAAATCTGATAAAACAAATATTGGAGAAAGTTGGGAGTTATCTGATGTTGAAGGAGATACATCTATTGTTTTAAATGGAAAACTAAAAGGAAAAAATTTAAAAGAATTAATTACTGAATTTAAATCAGAATTTTTAGGTGAAAAAGTATACAATCAGTTTGGCGAAAAATTTCCACTTCTAATAAAGTTTATAGATGCTAAAAAAGCATTAAGTATTCAACTACATCCTAATGATGATTTGGCCCAAAAAAGACACAATTCTTTTGGAAAAACCGAAATGTGGTATGTATTAGATGCAGATGAAAAAGCAAATTTAATTGTTGGTTTTAAAAAAGAGGTAACCCCAAAAGAATATATCCATCATTTAGAAAATAAAACTTTAACAAATATTTTAAATATTGATGAAGTAAAAAAAGGAGATGTATATTTTATACCTACTGGAAGAGTGCATGCTATTGGAGCAGGAGTGTTATTGGCAGAAATACAGCAAACTTCTGACATTACTTATAGAATTTACGATTGGGACAGACCAAATGCTGATGGTGCTTTTAGAGAATTGCATACAGAACAAGCACTAGATGCTATAGATTATTCAGCAAAGAAATCTTATAAAACTAAATACTCTAAAATTGAAAATCAATCTTCAGAAATTGTTTCATGCCCATATTTTACCACAAACATTTTACCAATTAGAGGTAGTGTAGAAGTCAATCATTCAGAAAAAGACAGTTTTGTAATCTACATGTGTACAGCAGGTAAAGTAGAATTTACTTATCAAAATAAAAGTGAAACGCTTACCTATGGAGAAACCATATTAGTTCCTGCTAATATTAAAAAATTACAAATCTCTTCAGATATTGCATCAGAATTATTAGAAATTTATATAAAGTAAAAAGTTTAGAAATTTTTAAAACTCTAAACTTTTTACTTAAATTATTTTATAAAGGTTTTCTACCTGAAATTAAATTATATAAAATTGTTATGATTGCAATCACTAACAAAATGTGAATTAAACTACCAGTTCCTATTCCAGCTATAACTCCAAAAAATCCTAAAGCCCAAACTATAATACAAATAACTGCTATTAACCATAATATACTTCTCATAATAATAAATTTTTAAGTTCGCTCAAAAGTATATTTTTTTTAAGGTGTAAATTAACACTATCCATTTAAATATTATCTTTGATGCATATTCTAAATAATAATTATGAAAATAATTGCAATGATTCCTGCACGTTATAGTGCATCTCGTTTTCCTGGTAAATTGATGAAAGATTTAGGAGGGAAACCAGTTATTTTAAGAACTTATGAAGCAGCTTTAAGCACTAATTTATTTGATGAAGTTTACATTGTAACTGATTCTGACATCATATTTAAAACTATAGAAAAAGCAGGAGGAAAAGCAATAATGAGTAAAAAAGAACACGAATGTGGTTCTGATAGAATAGCAGAAGCTGTAGAAAATATTAAAGCGGATATTGTAATTAATGTACAAGGAGATGAACCTTTTATTGATAAAATTTCACTTTATAAATTGATTGATGTTTTTAAAAAAGATACTAAAAAAGAAATAGATTTAGCTTCTTTAAAAGTACAAATCACAAATAAAGAAGATATAAAAAATCCAAATAATGTGAAGGTAATTACAGATGTTAATAATTTGGCAATTTACTTTTCTAGGAGTGTAATCCCTTATCATAGAGATAAAGAAGTTGCAGTTAAATATTACAAACATAAAGGTGTTTATGCATTTAGAAAACAAGCATTATTAGACTTTTATAATACACCAATGACGCCTTTAGAAGCTGCAGAAAAAATTGAAGCAATTCGTTACCAAGAAATTGGAAAAAAAATAAAAATGGTAGAAACAAATGTTGAAGCTGTTGGGATTGATACTCCAGAAGATTTAGAAAAAGCAATTCAGTTTTTAAAGTCTTAAATATGAAAAAAATAGGAGATAAGATTAAAGTAATCGCTTTTGATGCAGATGATACTTTATGGGTAAATGAAACTTATTTTAGAGAAGCAGAACATGAATTTGCAAAATTATTAGCAAAATATGAAACTGAAAATAAAATAGATCAAGAGCTTTTTAAAACAGAAATAAAAAACTTAGTTCATTATGGTTATGGAGTTAAAGGCTTTGTTTTGTCTATGGTAGAATGTGCTTTAGAACTATCCAATTATCAAATAAACCAAAAAGTAATTGAAAAAATTTTAAATATTGGTAAAGAAATGTTAGACAAACCAATTGAGTTATTGGGAGGAATAGAGGAGGTACTAAAAACTTTACAAAAAAAATACAAATTAATTGTTGCCACCAAAGGAGATTTGTTAGACCAAGAAAGAAAATTAGAAAAATCTGGCTTATTGCAATATTTTCATCATATAGAAGTAATGAGCGATAAAAAAGTAAAAGATTACAAAAAATTGGTTAAGCATTTAGATATTCATCCATCAGAATTATTAATGATAGGAAACTCGCTAAAATCTGACATTTTACCATTAGTAGAAATTGGTGCATCAGCAATCCATATTCCATTTCATACTACTTGGATTCATGAAGAGGTTACAGATAAAGAATCTAGTAAATCAAAATACTACACATTGTTAAATATAAAAGAAGTTCTATCGTTGTTATAAATTAAATACTTAAATTTGCAGCATTAAATTATAAATAAGTTATGGCAAGTATAAAAAACTTAAAAAAAGATATTAATTACGTTTTAGGTGATGTTATTGAATATGCATTAGATGTTTCTGCATTAAAAAATGAACCTAAAAAAGGAGATGAAATTATTGATGAGGCAATTGATACTTTTGATGCGTTAATAGAAAAAGTAAACGCTAAAAATGTAGAAAATAAAAAAGCACATTATAAAGCAATTAATCAAGAATTAGAAGATAAAGCAAAAGGTTTAGTAGAAAAGATAAATAGCTTATAATTTAACTTTTTTTAAACAAAATTTTATGACCAACATCATTTTTTGATGTTGGTTTTTTTATTATTTTTGGGTAGCTATACTAAACAAGGTTTAGCAAACGTTATATTAATTGTAGAATTTAAATACAAAAAAATGGCTAGAGCAATGTTTGAGTACACCAAAACTGTATTAAAAAAAGTAAGCTTTAATTCAGATTTGTTCTGTAAAGAATTAGAGAAAGCATTAAACAGATTGTTGCCTTACGAAGTAGATGAATTAACAATTTGGCTAAGACAATTTACACTAAACAAACCCGAATTACATTCTTGTTTACGTTTAATACACTCATAAAGTAAAAAAGGAAGCTAACGCTTCCTTTTTTACTTTTTCTGATGTTTTCTTCCACCATATTTTCGCATTAATTTTCTTGCAAACTCTCTTTCTGATAACTGTAATTTTAAAATTTTTTTAAAAGTTAAAACGTTAGAAATTTGCTTTAAAAATGCTTCCTTTTCTTTTAATATATTTTTTTCTATTGCTAATCTAGAGTTTACAAAAGATTTTGCTTCTTGTTCTGTTAAAGCTTCTAAACCACCACTTTTTTTAAGTTTTTTTCTAACTTCTGTTCTTGCTTGGTTTCTTAAAGCATCTAAATTTGTTTCGTGCTTATTGTAAATAGGCCAAAACTTTTGTGCTACATCAGCTGATAAATTTAACTCTTGTGTTAAAAAAGCAGCTTTTAGTGCTTTTATTTTTTCTCTACTTTCTCTTTTTATTTGTGACGATAAATTTAAAGTTACAAATAATGTTAAGATGAATATTGATATATGTCTTTTCATTTTAATTAATTTCGTTTAAAATGTTTGTATTCTCATTATATATAATATAGTTTTCTATTTCAGTATCATTAATACTGGCAAAAGTAAAATCAGAATCTGTTATGTTTTCTATAGGAATAATTGTAGCAATATCTTGGGTAGACATTTCAGCAGAATTTTCTATCAACCAACTTTCGATATCATTTTGTGCAAGACTGTCAAAGTTAAGAGTCTCTTTATTACCCATAAAGTAAGTAGTTCCTATAAATAAAGCAATAGAGGCAGCAATACTGATAGGAATTGCTCTATATATTTTTTGTTTTAAAGTAATAACTTTATTTGGTTTTTTTTCTAACTCTATTTTATTTAAAATAGAGTTTTCTAAAGTATCAAAATAAGAATCTGGTGTAGAAAAAGATTTCTTTTTTGGAAATTGTTCTTCAATCAAAAAGCTAGATACTTGTTCTTCTAGATTATCAAAATAGTTTTTAGGAGTAGAAAACCCAGTTTTTTTTCTTAAAACCGAATTTAAATAAATTTCGCTATTTTTATTTTTATTTTCCATATTACTTTTTAGACCTTCTTACATTAAAAAGGTTTAATCTGTTTTGATTTTAATATAGTGTTCTATTTTCTTAACTGCATGAAAATAAGATGCTTTCAATGCACCAACAGAGGTTTCTAATATCTCAGAAATTTCGTCATATTTCAACTCATCAAAATATTTCATATTAAAAACCAACTGTTGCTTTGTGGGTAAAGTAGCAATGGCTTTTTGTAAAACAAGCTGAATTTCATCACCCGTAAAAAAATCATCACTTGCTAAATTAGAGGCTAATTCTTGTTGGTAATCAGTAATATCAACATTTCTTTGCTTTGCTCTTTTATTAATAAATGTGATAGATTCGTTTGTTGCAATTCTATACATCCAAGAAAACAATTTACTTTCTTGATTAAATTTATCGATGTTTTTAAAAATTTTGATAAAAGTATTTTGCAAAACATCATCTGCATCATCATGAGAAATCACAATTTTACGAATGTGCCAATACAAGCGTTCTTTATAGAGCTTAATTAACTCTCTAAACGCTTTTTCTTTTGTTTGACTATTTTTTAATTGTTCTATTAAAAGAGTTTCTTCTACCAACTATATAGTGTATAGACTTAAGACTATAAAGATTTAAAAAGGTTTAATTTACTTTTTTTACTCTAGATCTAGAATAGCCAAATAATCTTTTTTGTTTTATGATTTCTGGAATTCCTTCTGGTAGCATTTCTTCCCAACCACTTTCTCCATTAATAATCATTTTTAAAACTTTACGAGAGAAAATGTCTAAAATACCTTTGTCAAAGTCATCAATATTTACAAGTTTTCCGTTGTTTTTGAAGAATTTATATAATTCTTTCATTCTAGGATGCACTTTTAGGTTTTCGCTTGTAATATATTCGTTAGAAGCTTGGTCATGATATGGGTACATATAAACCTTAAGGTCTCTGTAAAATAGTTTACCAAAAGCTTCCAGAATTCCACCACTTAAATTACGGTAATATTTTTCATCAAATATTTGAATTAAATTCTGAACTCCCATAGTAAGTCCCATTCTTTCTTTTGTAAATTCGCTAAAGTATTCTACTAATTTAAAGTACTGTTGAAAACTAGTAATCATTACATTTTGTCCTAAAGAACATAATAGTTCTGCTCTGTCTAAGAAATCTCGTTCATTAATTTTACCTTCTGCAGAAAGATTACTTAAGGTAATTTCAAAAATAACTTGAGTTTTACTTTCTTCAACTTTATTTTCTTCTAAAAATAGTTTTTTAGACTTTTCATACATATCCATATTAACCATGGTAACAGGTCTAAAACTACCACGTAAAGCTAAAATGTTTTTCTTGTATAGAACTTGAGCAGGTAATAAGTTATTTCCATCAGGACCAAACATCACTGCATTTGTCATACCATTTTTAAGTAATTGCAAACTCATTAAACGATTGTCTACATACATAAATCGTGGTCCAGAGAAATTAATCATATCAATTTCTAATTGGTCATTACTTAAATTATCGTAAAAAGACTTTACCAAATCTTTAGGATTATCATTTAAATAGAAAGCACCGTAAATTAAATTTACTCCTAATACACCTAACGTTTCTTGTTGTAAACGTGCATCTGTTTCTTTAAAACGCAAGTGCAAAACAATTTCATTATAACCTTCTAAAGGATCTAACTGAAAGCGAATACCAACCCAACCATGACCTTTAAATTTTTTAGCAAAATCTATAGTGGTTACTGTATTTGCATACGTAAAAAATAATTTATCTGGATGTTTTTCTCTGCTTAAACGATCTTCCATTAAGTCAATTTCATGACTTAACATTTTCTTTAAACGAGGTTGTGTTACATAACGTTTGTCTTCTTCTATACCATAAATGGCGTCAGAAAAATCTTTATCGTAAGCACTCATGGCTTTTGCAATAGTTCCAGAAGCAGCTCCAGACCTAAAAAAATTACGAGCAGTTTCTTGACCTGCACCAATTTCTGCAAACGTCCCGTAAATATCTGTATTTAAATTAATTCTTAGTGCTTTACTTTTAGTAGTTGGTACACTACTAATTTCTTGATCTCCTTTTAAAGAAATTGCCATATACTATTTTTAAGTTTTAAACAAATGTACTAAAATAGAGCGCTATCAGTCAATTTTTATGCTATTTTTGTTTGGATGAATTTTACCAAAAAACTGTTAAAAATAACTTTTTTAGGAACAGGAACTTCACAAGGTATTCCTATGATTGCGAGTAATGATCCTGTTTGTCTCTCAGAAAACCCTAAAGACAAGCGTTTGCGTTCTTCTGTTTTAATTTCTTGGGATGATGTTGCTTATACAATAGATTGTGGCTTGGATTTTAGACAGCAAATGCTAAGAGAAAACGTACAGTCTTTAGATGGTGTTTTTTTTACACACGAACATGCAGATCATATTGGTGGTATAGATGATTTACGCCCTTTTTGTTATCAAAAAGGAGAGCTGCCTATTTACTTAAATGAAAGAACACTACAAAGTTTAGAAAAACGGTTTGAATATATTTTTAATCCAAAATTTAAATATCCTGGAGCACCAACTGTTAAACCTACCATTATTTATAAAAGCAAATTTGAAGTAGCTGGTTTACAAGTAATACCATTAGAAGTTTTTCATGGTAAATTATCTATTACAGCTTATAGATTTCAAGATTTTGCGTATTTAACAGATGTAAAATTTGTAGAAACATCAGAAAAAGAAAAATTAAAAAATTTAGATGTTTTAGTAGTTGATGCTTTAAGAATTGCAGAACATCCAACACATTTTAACTTACAAGAAGCTTTAGATTTTGTAAAAGAAATAAAACCTAAAAAAGCCTATTTTACGCATATTAGTCATAAACTTGGTTTTCATGAAGAAATTTCTAAACAACTTCCAGAAAATGTTTTTTTAGCTTACGATGGCTTAAAAATTGAGGTTTAGATTTTTATAGTTTGTTTTTTAGTGTATATTTGTTTGTAAGCCTATAAATTTAAGGCTTTTTTAACTAGACCAAAATTAATACAATTACAACATAATCAACTTAGAATAAATGGCAGATAATAAAGAAAACAAAAAAGCTGTAGCAGACACTCAAAAAGAAATTGACAGAATTGCAGCAGTAAGAGAGCTCATCTTTGGTGAAAATATGAAAGAATACAACAGCGAGTTTGCTGATGTGTATAACAAAATTCAGTCATTAAAAGATGCTACAAATAAAAATTTACATGAGGCTGTAACTAACTTAGAAAATAAATTAGCTGATTTAGAGAGTTTGATGGATCATAAATTTCAAGATTTAAATGACGATTTAGACAAGAGATTAGCAGATTTAGATGATGAAAAAGCAGATAGAAGAAAACTAGGAAAAGCTTTAGAGAAAATTGCAATGATGTTGCAAGAATAGATGAAAAAAACGCCTGTAGATAACACAAAAGACAATCGTTTTGAGTTGCTCAGAGAACTTTTATTATCAGAAGACAGAGAAAAATTTCAAGCTTTAAGTGAAGAGATTATACAAAAGGAAAAATTTTCTAAAAAAGTAGATCCTCTTGTTGATGAAAAAATCTTAGATCTTCGCGAAAAATTTCCAGAATATTTTGGAGATACCATCACAGAAACTATAAAAGTTCAAATTAGAGACTCTCAAGATGAAGTTGTAGAAGCCTTGTACCCAATTATGGGTAAGTTGGTTAAGAAGGCTATTGTTAGTGAAATAACTAAATTAACAGAAAGTATTAATAAAACCGTACAAGAAAAATTTTCTGTTCAACAAATTTTAAAACGCTTTTTTAAAGGAAAAAAGAACGATGCAGATGTTGTTTTACAAGAAGTTTTTGAACCCATTATAGAAGAAGTTTTTGTGATTGAAAAAGATTCAGGATTACTTTCTGGTAGTTATTCTAGAGGTAATATAGCAGATAAAGACATGGTTTCTGGTATGTTAACAGCCATAAAATCTTTTGCTGAAGACGCATTTTCTAAAGAAGGGCAAGATTTAGAAGATATTAAATTCGAAACCTTTCAACTTTCCATTCAAAACTTTAAAAGCATTTATATTGCTATTGCCTGTTCAGGTGTTTTAAATACAACTTTTAAAGAAGATTTATCTGATAGAATCAATAATATGGCCGAAATTATTTTAAGAGATCGTTCTTATTTATCTGATGAAGAACGTTTAAATACTCTTATATTTCAGCAATTAATGGAAGAGTAAAAAATCAATCAAAATTTATGATTGCAAAAAAAGTACTGCTTGTTGGTAATTTTGGAGTTGGTAAAACATCACTCATTAGAAGATTTGTTCTCAACGAATTTTCCGAAGATTATATTAGCACAATTGGAGTTAGAGTAAGTAAAAAAGTGGTGGAATATGAAAATGAAACCATTAAATTAATGATTTGGGATGTAGCTGGTACAAGTGGAAACGAAAAAATACCCAAAGCTTATTTTTTAGGAGCAGATGCTGCTATGTTTGTTTTTGATGTGAGCAGAGAAGAAACCTATTTAGCTATTAATGAAAACCTACAAATGGTTAAAGATTTATCTGGTTTAGAAAAAATTACCATTGTTGGAAACAAAAAAGACTTACTTACAGAAATAGAACTTAAAAATGTAATTGAGCAAGTTTCTGTAGATATCGATTTGATTACCAGTGCAAAAGAAAATGACAATGTAGAAAATGCTTTTTTGCAATTAACGGCCCAAACTTTAAAATAATATTTTTTTGATACCTGCCCAAATTAAAGATGTTTTTATACAATTAACTACTGATTACTCAGGAGTTATCTTAAATATTGATGCAGGTAAGTTTTTAGAAAAAGAATTTCATCTACAAGAGGCTATTTACTCAATTTGCCCTTTTTTAGAAGGTACTTTAGAGGCTTTAAAATTAAAGGAATCTTACCTTTTAGAAGGTATGTTAATCGTTTCTGATAACAATGAATATAATGTAGATGTAGAGTTGTTTAAATTTGATAATTCTATTGATGTTTTAATACATAATAGAACAAATGTTTACAAAATTGTAGATCAACTCAACCAAAATAGAAACGATATTTTCTTTATAAAAAGAGAGATTGAAGAGAAAAATATAGAACTAGATAGATTAAAAAAAGTTGCAGACAAAGCAAACCAAGAAAAGTCACTATTTTTAGCGATGATGAGTCATGAAATTAGAAATCCGCTAAACTCGATTCTAGGATATGCAGAATTAATTTCTTCAGAAAACTTAAATGATATTGTAAGTCAGCATATTAAAAATTTATCATCAGCAGGAAAAAACTTAAAAGTCATTGTAGATGATATTTTAGATTTATCAAGAATTGAGGCAGGAAAGTTACAATTGGTTGCTGAGCAAATATCCGTTAAAGAAATCATTAAAAAATGCGAGAATGATTTTAAACATCAACAAAAAAATGAACACGTAAAATTGTTATTCGAAGTCTCTGATAAAGTACCAGAATTTTTATTGGGAGACAGTGTTAGAGTTTATCAAATTCTATCAAATTTAGTAAGTAATGCAATTAAATTTACAGAAAAAGGAACTGTAAAAACACTCGCAAAAGTTGTTTCTGAAAATCATCAGGAAGTAAGAATTTTATTCAGTATTGCAGATTCAGGAAGAGGGATGTCTGAAATACAAACTACCAAAATTTTTGAAGAATATGAGCAAAACCAATTAAATGACAGTCGTTTAAAAGGAGGTGCAGGTTTAGGTCTAGCAATTGTAAATAGACTTGTAAATGCAATGGATGGTAAAATTTCTGTTGAAAGTAAGTTAAATACTGGAACTACTTTTTTTGTTGAAATTCCGTTTAAAAAAGACCTAAATTCAAAAGAAAAACCTCAAAATTATCATTTAGAGAAAACTAAGATTAATTTAAAAGGGAAAAAAGTTTTAGTTGCTGATGATGATTTGTTGAATCAAACAATTGTTCATCATTTTTTAGCCAAAGAAAATGCAGAAATCACTCTTGCAAAAGATGGGTTACAAGCATTAGATCATATAAAAAAATCTTTTTTTGATATTATTTTATTAGATATTAATATGCCAAATATGACAGGTGAGGAGCTGATAATGGAAAAAGATGTTTTACAAAAACTAAATAAAGAGACTCCAATTTTAGCATTAACAGCAAATACAACAGAAGAAGATATTAACAGGTACTTAAGTTTAGGTTTTGCTGGGGTAATTTCGAAACCTTTTACTTCTGAAGAGTTTTTGAAAAAAATAAGTGCTGTTATGTAATTACCTTTTCAAAAGCCAAACGTTTTGCATTATAACTTGTGTGAATAATGCCACAATATTGGTAGCCTAATTTTTTGATTAAACTTTGCATTCCATGATTATCTTCGTGCGTATCAATCTTTAAACTTTGAATGTTTTGTTTTTTTAATTTTTGATGAATTTCATCAAAAATAAATTTAGCAATTCCTTGTTTTCTATGATTTGCACTGGTAGCTAATCTATGAATAACTCCATAAGTTTTTTCATTTTCATTAATTATCCATTCTCCACCTATAATTTTTTTATAAGTAGGTTCTTTTCTTGTTGTAAACATGGTTGTTCCAATAATTTCATTATTGTTTATTACAACATAACTTTCTCCGTTTTTAATATCGTTTTTTACCTGTTCAGTATTTGGATATCCATTTTGCCATTGATTAATACCTAGTGATTTTAACAATGCTTTTGCATCATCTATTATTGTCATAATACTTGGTATATCATCTAGAGTAGAAAGTCTAATTTTCAAAGTTTATATAAATTAAAAAGCCACGAATTCACAAATATAAAAATTCGAGGATTCGTGGCTTAAATTTTATTATTTATTTTATGCAGTAACTTCTTCTTTTTTAATTTTACTTTTTATAGAAAAATCTACAATTTCTTGATTATTTAAAATATCTTGAATGGTTTGTCTTTTTCTAATTAAGTAATCTTTTCCATTAACTACCATAACTTCTGCTGGCAAATAGCGAGAATTATAATTAGATGCCATAGAGAAACAATATGCTCCAGCATTGTGGAAACATAAAATATCTTCTTCAGAAATTTCAGAAATTCTTCTGTTAGAACCAAACGTATCTGTTTCACAAATATATCCTACCACAGAGTAATAACGATCTCTTCCTTCTGGATTTGAGATGTTTGTAATATGATGGTAAGAATCGTACATCATAGGTCTAACCAAATGATTAAAACCAGAATCTACATGTGCAAAAACAGTAGAAGTTGTTTGTTTTACAACATTAACTTTTGCTAAAAATACACCAGCTTCAGAAACTAAAAATTTACCAGGTTCAAACATTAAAGTAATATCTTTTCCATACTCAACACAAAATTCATTAAATCTTTCTGAGAGTTGCAAACCTAATTGCTCTATATCTGTAGAAATATCTCCTTCTTTATAAGGTACTTTAAATCCGCTTCCAAAATCAATAAAATCGATATTATCAAATTGTTTGGCAACATCAAACAAGATTTCTGTAGCACGTAAAAAAGTGTCAATATCTAAAATATCAGAACCTGTGTGCATGTGAATTCCGTTAATATTCATACCTGTATTTTCTACAACACGTTTAATATGAGGAACTTGGTGAATTGAAATCCCAAATTTAGAATCGATATGACCTACAGATATTTTTGAGTTTCCACCAGCCATAATGTGTGGATTGATACGAATACAAACTGGAATTTCTGGATGTTTTTGCCCAAATAATTCTAAAATAGAAAGATTATCAATATTAATTTGTACTCCTAATTTTGCCACTTCTTCAATTTCAGTTAAAGAAACTCCATTGGGTGTAAATATTATTTTTTTGGGATCAATTCCTGTAGTCAAACACAATTGTACTTCTTGAATAGAAACTGTATCTAAACCAGCACCTAAATTCTTGAAAAACTTTAAAATATTAATATTTGAAAGCGCTTTTACAGCATAGTTTAATTTTAAGTTTTTAACGTTGCTAAATGCATTTGTTAATCTGTTGTATTGAGATTCTATTTTATCAGTATCATAAACATATAAAGGACTTCCGTACTTGTTTGCCAATTCTAAAAGTTGTGTTCTTTCCACGATTATTTATTTTATATCTGGTTCAAAAGTAACTATTTTGTTGAATAATTTATGATTTGTTTAAAAATATAACATATTGTTTTTTTTTGTTGTAAATACTGAATTTTCCTGCAGGGTTTTGATAACCCTGTAGGTATTATTATGCTAAAAGATTTTTTAGTTATACCTACAAGGTATTTGAGACCTTGCAGGAAAGAGTAAAATTTCGTTGAAATCCTGTTGATAACTAATTCAAAGAGTCATTTTATTTTTATAGGGTTAATACTATATTAGCAAGTACTTCAAACCTAATCACAGTAAGGATTTTTATGAGTCAAGAAACAAAATATACAGAAGATAATATTAGATCATTAGACTGGAAAGAGCATATTAGAATGCGTCCAGGAATGTACATTGGTAAATTAGGTGATGGGTCTTCTGCAGATGATGGAATTTACATTTTAGTAAAAGAAGTGTTAGACAATTCTATTGATGAATATGTGATGGGTGCAGGAAAAACCATCGAAATTTCTATTCATGGCAATAAAGTTACGGTTCGTGATTATGGACGTGGAATCCCTTTAGGAAAAGTAGTTGACGTAGTTTCTAAAATGAATACTGGTGGGAAATATGATTCGAAAGCCTTTAAAAAATCGGTGGGTTTAAATGGAGTAGGTACAAAAGCAGTAAATGCTTTATCTTCTTATTTTAGAGTAGAATCTTCTCGAGAAGGAAAATCTGCTTCAGCAGAATTTAGTCAAGGAAACTTAACAGATCAAGAATTTTTAGAAGAAACTTCTCGAAGAAAAGGAACCAAAGTTCAGTTTATTCCAGATGAAAACATTTTTAAGAAATACAAGTTCAGAAATGAATATGTAGCAAAAATGTTGAAAAATTACGTGTATTTAAACCCTGGTTTAACCATTATTTTTAATGGAGAAAAGTATTTTTCAGAAAATGGTTTAAAAGATTTATTGGAAGACAACAACAATCAAGATGATATGTTGTATCCAATCATTCATTTAAAAGGAGATGATATAGAAGTAGCAATTACACATAGTAAAACACAATATTCAGAAGAATACCATTCTTTTGTAAACGGACAACACACCACACAAGGAGGAACACATCAAGCAGCATTTAGAGAAGCTATTGTAAAAACAGTTAGAGAGTTTTATGGTAAAAATTTTGAAGCTTCTGATGTACGTAAATCTATTATTTCTGCAATTGCCATCAAAGTAATGGAACCTGTTTTTGAAAGTCAGACAAAAACAAAATTAGGTTCTACAGAAATGGGTGGAGATTTACCAACTGTAAGAACTTATATCAACGATTTTGTAAAAACAAAACTGGATAATTATCTGCATAGAAATACGGAGGTTGCAGACAAACTTCAGAAAAAGATTGTACAAGCAGAAAAAGAACGTAAAGAACTTTCTGGAATTCGAAAATTAGCCAGAGATAGAGCAAAAAAAGCAAGTTTGCACAACAAAAAATTGCGCGATTGTAGAATTCATTTAGGGGATACAAAAAAAGAAGCACATTTAGAAACAACCTTATTTATTACAGAGGGAGATTCTGCTTCTGGTTCTATCACAAAATCAAGAAACGTAAATACACAAGCTGTTTTTAGTTTAAAAGGAAAACCTTTAAATTCTTACGGATTAAGCAAAAAAATTGTGTATGAAAATGAAGAGTTCAATCTTTTACAAGCTGCATTAAACATAGAAGATGGCTTAGAAGACCTAAGGTATAATAATATTGTAATTGCAACAGATGCAGATGTAGATGGTATGCACATTCGTTTATTATTAATTACATTCTTCTTACAATTTTTCCCAGAATTAATTAAAGAAGGACATCTATATATTTTAGAAACTCCGTTGTTTAGAGTAAGAAATAAAAAAGAAACGATTTATTGTTATTCTGAAGAGGAAAAACGAGAAGCGATAGAAAAATTAAGAGGAAAACCAGAAATAACTCGATTTAAAGGTTTGGGTGAGATTTCACCAAATGAATTTGTACATTTTATTGGTGATGATATTCGTTTAGACCCTGTAATGTTAGACAAGGAAATGTCTATAGAACAAATGTTGGAATTTTATATGGGTAAAAACACACCTGATAGACAGAAGTTTATCATCGAAAATTTAAAAGTTGAATTGGATTATGTAGAAGAGGAAGTTTAAATGAAAAAACTGAATAGAAATATTTCTTTAATGGTATTATTTATTCTGTTTTTGTTATTTTTTTCAATTGATTTTAGTGATTTAGAAAATAGAACTAATTTTAGTTCTTATATAGGAATTATTGGCTTGACAGCTTTTATTCTTATAAAGTTTAAAAAAAATAGTAAATAAAAATTTAAGGCGCTAAATTGATTCCTTAAATCTAAAATTAACTTGAGGTATAAAATTTCTGCCTCAAGATTGCAAAGACCTCACAGGTTTTTAAAACCTGTGAGGTTTGGGAACTAAAGATTGGAGGTCATAAATTGTGATTTCCAATTCAAAAAAGAAAGAACAAAAATTAGGTATAAAAAAGGTAAAGGAAAAAGCAAATAGTTAGTATATATGCCTGCGTTAGGGATTGAAGTGGAAATCCTTTTTTTATTTGAGGCGCTATTGCGAGGAACGAAGCAATCTCTTTATAAATTAGAAATTGCCACAGAAAGAGAAAAAACTTTCTTTGCAATGACAGTCATAAAAAAAGATTGCATCGTAAAGCCCGACCTTGGTCTTGAACGCCTTCAGGATAAAGGAACGCCCAAATAAACAATTACACAATTAAACGATTAAACGTTTTTTTTAGATGAGTGAAGAAATAAACGAAAACGAGGAATTAAATACAAATCAAGAAAATCAATCAGAGAATCTTGAGAATCAATCAGATGCTGTAGAAACCATAACCAAAGTTACAGGAATGTACAAAGAATGGTTTTTAGACTATGCTTCGTATGTAATTTTAGAAAGAGCAGTGCCATCTTTAGAGGATGGTTTAAAACCTGTTCAGCGTAGAATTATGCATTCTATGAAAGATTTAGATGATGGTCGTTACAATAAAGTAGCGAATATTGTTGGGCATACCATGCAATACCATCCACATGGAGATGCTTCTATTGCTGATGCAATGGTGCAAATTGGTCAGAAAGAACTGCTAATTGATATGCAAGGAAACTGGGGTAATATCTTAACAGGAGATAGAGCTGCAGCATCAAGATATATTGAGGCACGATTGTCTAAATTCGCTTTGGATGTTGTTTTTAACCCGAAAACTACAGAATGGAAATTGTCTTATGATGGTCGTAGAAAAGAACCTATAGATTTACCTGTAAAATTTCCATTATTGTTAGCTCAAGGAGCAGAAGGAATTGCAGTTGGGTTATCTACCAAAATATTACCTCACAATTTTGTGGAGTTGATAGATGCTTCTGTAAAATATTTAAAAGGAAGAAGTTTTAAAATTGTCCCAGATTTTTTAACAGGTGGTATCGCAGATTTCACCAATTATAATGATGGAAAACGTGGAGGAAAAGTACGAGTTCGTGCTAAAATTTCTCAATTAGATAAAAAGACGTTGGTAATTAATGAAATTCCGTTTTCTACCACAACTTCGTCTTTAATTGATAGTATTTTAAAAGCGAACGATAAAGGGAAGATTAAGATAAAAAAGATTGAAGATAATACAGCTGCAGAAGTAGAAATTGTAGTGCATTTGCCACCCAATGTTTCTCCAGATAAAAGTATTGATGCGTTGTATGCATTTACCAATTGCGAAACTTCGATATCACCTTTATGTTGCACGATAGAGAATAACAAACCTGTCTTTTTAGGAGTTTCGGAATTGTTAAAACATTCTACAGACTTAACAGTAGAATTGCTGAAAAGAGAATTAGAAATCCAGTTAAATGAGTTAGAAGAACAATGGCATTTTTCATCTTTAGAACGTATTTTTATAGAAAACAGAATTTATAGAGATATTGAGGAAGAAGAAACTTGGGAAGGTGTAATTGCTGCGATTGACAAAGGTTTGCAACCACATATTAAACACTTAAAAAGAGCTATTACAGAAGAAGATATTGTACGTTTAACAGAAATTCGAATCAAGAAAATATCAAAATTTGATATAGACAAAGCCAAACAATATATAGAAAGTTTAGAAGACAAAATAGCAGGTGTAAAACATCATTTAGACAACTTAATTGCGTATGCAATCGACTATTTTAAAAACCTAAAAGAAAAATATGGAAAAGGAAAAGAACGTAAAACAGAAATTAGAATTTTTGATGATATTGTAGCATCAAAAGTTGCTATGAACAACGCAAAACTTTACGTAAATAGGGCAGAAGGTTTTATTGGAACTTCTTTAAAAAGAGATGAATTTGTTTGCGATTGTTCTGATATTGATGACATCATCATTTTTAGAAAAGATGGTAAAATGATGGTGACAAAAGTCGATGCTAAAATTTTTGTAGGCAAAGACATCATTCATGTTGCTGTCTTTAAAAAGAAAGATAAAAGAACTGTTTATAATTTTATGTACAAAGACGGAGCAAAAGGCGCAAGTTATATGAAACGCTTTAATGTGACATCTGTTACCAGAGACAAAGAATACGATTTAACCAATGGTAGTAAGGGTTCTAAAGTGTTGTATTTTACTGCAAATCCTAATGGAGAAGCAGAAGTGGTAACCATTAATTTACGTGCAGTAGGAAGCATAAAAAAATTAAAATGGGATATCGATTTTGCAGATTTAGCAGTAAAAGGTAGAGGAGTTCGTGGAAATACCATTACAAAATACACCATTAAATCTGTCGATTTTAAATCAGAAGGAGTTTCTACCTTAAAACCGCGTAAAATTTGGTTTGATGATGCAGTACAACGTTTAAATGTAGATGAAAGAGGAGAATTATTAGGCGAATTTAAAGCGGAAGATAAATTATTAATTGTTACACAAAGTGGAAAAGCAAAAGCAGTTAAACCAGATGTAACTATGCATTTTGATGATGATATGATTGTATTGGAAAAATGGAAACCAAACAAACCAATTTCCGCAATTTATTTTGATGGAGAAAAAGAACGCTATTATGTAAAACGTTTCTTAATAGAAACTCCAGAAAAAGAAGAACTCTTTATTTCTGAACATCCAAAAAGTCAGCTAGAAATTGTAGCTACAGATTATAGACCTGTTGCAGAAATTCAATTTTCTAAAAGAAGTTTGGAAAATCAAGAAGTAAATTTTGAAGAGTTTATTGCAGTTAAAGGAATAAAAGCACTTGGCAACCAATTAACTACAGAAAAAATTAAGAACGTAAACTTGTTAGATTCTTTACCTTATGAAGAGCCAGAATCACCAACATCAGAAGAAATGGAAGTTGTGGATGAAGAAATAGTCAATGATAAATTACCTATTGATGTTCCAGTTGTAGAAAAACCACCTGTTTTAGATACTTCTGAAAAAGAAGATAAAAAACAAGCACTGTTAAAAAAAGCCATACAAAAGAAAAAGGGAAATACAGACGATGATACTCAACAGAAGTTGTTTTAAATAATAATTGTATATTTAGTTTATCTTTTTTCGGGGGAAAATTTAGATGAAACAAATATTTATATTTATTACATTTTTAGTTTGTAATGGCTTGTTATTTTCTCAAGCCAAAATTACTTATACGCAAGATTTAGCTAACACTTTTACTAAAGAAACAATAGTAAATGCAAATTTTAAAGAATTTAACAGCCCAATAAATAATGGGTTTAAAAACGGAGTGTATTGGTTTAAAATACAATCAACATCAAAAAATGGGTCTTATACCATACAAATACCCAATTATCATATTGTTGATGTTACTGCCTATCAACAACAACAACAAATAATTTTCCAAGAAAAACATGAACGATTTGTTACATATAAAATTAAAAATAATGATGTAGTTTATGTTAAGGTAAATGCAACAAAAGAGGCATTTATACCAATTAAAATATACACTTTAAATGAGTTTGAATTTAAAGAGAAAAAGAATTTTTTGTTTGTTGGTTTTTACTATGGTTTTGCATTTATAATTATTCTAATAAATAGTTTTTACTTCATTAACTTTAAAGAAACTACGTTTATATATTATGCCTTATTTTTATTTACCATAAGTTTTGGATTGTTTATAAGTGATGGAATCTTAAGATTCTTTCAATTCACAGAACAAATAATTGATGTTTTACAAATAGTAGACCATTGTTTGGTGGCATTGTTTTCTGTATTATTTGCTAATAGTTTTTTACAAGTCTCACAATACTATACAAAATCTAAATATATAAGTTATGCTTTTGTAATACTTGTAGCCAGTTTTGGAATAACATATTTACTAACAAATTACTTTTTATTTTATGTAATTATGGAGAGTCTGGTTTTCTTGACTTTTATATACCTCTGGTCTTTAGGGGTGTCACTTTTAAAGAAAAATGTATTTATAAGAATATTTGTTATTGCTTATGCTTTTATATTAATTTTAGGAATCTTCTTTTACATAACAAAACTCTATGGTTTGCTAAAAATATCAGCAATACAGCTTAAAATTGGAGGTTTTTTTGAAATGGTTTTACTATCATTTGCAGTAATTTATAGGATGAAAATTTTGCAAGACGAAAATATTTTAATGAGGAATGAAATTACCAACTATGCAACTCAAATTGCATCCTTATCAGAAGAATTAGAAAAAAACAAACAAGGTGAAAGCAATTATTTTACTAAGTTTGATTTATCAGAAAGAGAACAAGAAATTTTTACATTTTTAAGCCAAGGTAAAAGCAATAAAGAAATTGCTGAAGCATTACATATTTCTATAAACACAGTAAAATATCATATTAAAAAGATATATAGTAAATTAGACATAAAAAGTAGAGAAGAAGCCAAACAAATGGTTTTGAAATAATCTAATTTATTGTAAATAAATTACTTATCATTTTATAACTACCCGCTAACTACCCGTTATTTTTCTTCATTTAGATAAAGATTTTGTAATTTTATACTTATAAAACTCATTATTATAGTTTGGAGGAATTATATGAAAAAACAAATACTACTTTTTAGTTTTTTGTATTGTTTAGTTACTACTACGCTTTATAGTCAAACTGTTTTTTGGACAGAAGATTTTGGTACTGGCTCGTGCGTAAACAGAAACCAGTTAGCAACCTCATACGCTAGTGTTAACGGTAGTTGGACACAACTTATTACGGCTGCAGAAGGTGCTGTACCCAATCAATTTTATGTAAGCCCTACAGAAGCTTTTACAGGAACAGGAAATTGCGGAGATGGATGTATAGGTAATGTCTCATTAACAAACCAAACATTACACGTAGGATCTTTAGGTGTAGGTCTTTGTCCTGCTGGAGATTGTGGAGCAACGTATAATACTAGTACTAATGGAGAAACACATAAGCGTATAGAAAGCCCAACCATAGATTGTACAGATAGAGAAAACATTACCGTTACTTTTGATTATATGATGTTTGGAGAACTAAATACAGATGCAGCTAGCTTTGCATATTACAATGGAACAACGTGGCTAAATCTTGTAGTTCCACTACCACAAACTACCTGTTGTGGAGGTCCTTGCGGTTCTTTAGGAGCAGTAGCGCAATGGTCTCCTACTAGTTACACGGTTAGTTTACCAGCAACTGCCAATAGCAACCCCAATGTAAGGATTGCTTTTGTATGGGATAATAATGGTAATAATTCACCAAACACTCCAAGTTTTGCAGTAGATAACATACAAGTTGCAGGAACTAGTATTGTTGTCCCTGTAATCACCGAAGGCGCAACCACAGATGTAACTATGAGTGAAGATGGAAACCCAACATCTTTTTCATTAACCTTAAATGCTACCGACCCACAAAATGATGTGTTGACTTGGAGTATTTTAACCCAAGCAACCAATGGTACAGCATCTGCAAGTGGAACAGGAAACTCTAAAGCTATTAATTACCTACCAAATGCAAATTATGCAGGAACAGACAGCTTTGTTGTACAAGTTTCTGATGGTACAAATACCGATAGTATTACTGTAAATGTAATTATAGAACCTGTTTTAGATATACCAACCACCCAAACCCTAACAGGCGCAGCAACAATAATTTGTCCACAAGATAATACATTGAGTTTACAAAACTCTGAAACCAATTTTAATTATTTCCTACGGAATGATGCCACAAAAGCAACAATAGGAAATGCACAAACAGGAACAGGAAGTGCTTTAAACTTTCAAACAGGTACAGTTTCTGAAACTACCGATTTTTATGTGTTTGCAGCCAACCCAAGTTATGCCTTAACTTTTGATGGCGTAAACGATTATGTTTCAATTCCACATGATAATTCTTTAAATTTCTCAACAGGAATGACCATAGAAGGGTGGATACATCCTACAAACATTACCAATGGTTTTCAAGAAGTATTTAGGAAAGACAATGCTGGCACAGGAAGAATTTTACTTTCTTTTCAAGATAATGGTACCACTTTAGCTTTTGGCACACACACCACAACAGATGGTTATACAGAATTAGATGTGGCTATAAATCCAGCAGATTATAACAATCAATGGGTGCATATTTTAGCGTTTTTTGATGATGCAACCAACGCTATGCGCATTTATAGAAATGGCGTAGAAATTGGTAGTAAAGCAAGTAATGGTGGACTGATAACACCTCCAAGCCCATCTCCTGGATATGTTGGATCTTGGAATGGTACAGGAGAATTTTTTCAAGGTAAAATAGCTTCTTTACGTGTTTGGAACAAAGCCTTAACCACACAACAAGAAATTAACCAAGCCAAAGACAATTTGTTTGTAGGTGATGAAAACAATTTGGTAGCCTATTATCCGTTTTTCGAAAATACAGGTACACAGCTTACAGATAGCTCTTCTAATACCAATAACGGAAATATAAATGGTGCAACTTGGTCTTCTGGTACAACAGGTGGTGTAGGTAAAATTGCTTCTAACACACAAACTATAACCTTTAACACACCAACAATTGTGTATGTAGATGCAACTTCCACAGGTACTAATTGTGGAGATAGTTGGGCAAATGCAAAAACCAATTTGCAAGATGCAGTGAATGCTGTAGCAAATGGGGGGCAAATTTTAATTGCAGCAGGAACCTATAAACAAGGTGCAGAAATTACCATAAACAAACCCCTAACCATAAAAGGTGGTTACCCTACAGGTGGTGGTACACAAAATATTGCGACACATACAACCATTTTAGATGGAGAAAATAGTTATCGAGTTTTAAAATATGATGTAGATGCCCACCAATTGATTGAAGGGATAACTATACAAAACGGTTTGTCTAATAATGATTTAGGTGGTGCTGGTATCTTATCTAAAAATTCAGCAAATGTTAGAAATTTTACACTGAATGATGTTGTGTTAAAAGACAACAACACTACAACAGCGAGTGCAGGAGGTGCAGGAATTTTTACTGTGGGAAATATTTATTTTAATCGATGTGTAGTTAGTAATAATGTATCTAATGTAGGAGGTGGTGGAGCACATACCATTTTTAGTATCGTAGCAACCGATTCAAAGTTCATGAATAATCAGGGAATTATTGGTGGTGCAATGTATGCTTTTAATAGTGTATCGTTAACTGATGTATTGGTGTCTAATAATACTGCTAGTCAACAAGGAGGAGGATTATTTGTTGAAAAAGGATTAACACTTATTAATGCAACTATTGTTAAGAACACAGTAAATTCTGCTGGAGGAGGTGGAGGAGTTTTTCAAACTGTTAATCAAAACACCACACTTCGAAATACCATAATTTCATTAAATACTGGTCCAGTAAACCCACAAGTTAACATTTCACACGCAGGAGGTACTATAACACCAAGCTATTCATACAGTTATATACAAGGAAAAAATTATACAGGTGCAGGAAATATAAATGATACCTCTGGGACTTTTGACCCTCTTTTTGTAGATGCTGCTAATAACAATTTTAATTTACAGAACACATCACCTTTAGTAAATGCTGGAAATCCAATAGAAAGTAGAGCTACAACAGATGTAGATGTTAATGGAAATACAAGAATTGTTTTTTGTAGCATAGACATGGGTGCTTTTGAAAATACCTTTCAAAGAACAGCAACTACTATTTATGTAGATAAAACGGCTACAGGCGCTAATAATGGTACTTCCTGGGCAGATGCTTTTACCACACTAACAGCAGCTTTAAATTATAGCTCTTGTATAGTAGATGATATCATACTAATTGCTGCTGGCACTTACCAAGAAGCAGAATATGTTATTAATGCAGTTAAAATTATCAAAGGAGGGTATCCAGCAGGTGGTGGTGTGCAAGATATTGATAACAACCCTACTATTTTAGATGGTTCTAATACACATAGAGTATTGCATGCTACACATACTACAGGAACTTTATATTTAGAAGGAGTTACCATACAAAAAGGTAATGTTAACGGTATATTTGGTGGTGGTATTTTATCACAGAATGGTAATATTAGCCTAAACTATTGCCAACTAACAAACAATACTTCTTCTTTTGGAGGAGGAATTTATACGAATACAGGAGCTATTACGTTAACAAACTCTCAAGTAACAAACAATACT
Organism: Polaribacter sp. 2305UL8-11; assembly: GCF_058147165.1. Classification (NCBI taxonomy): domain Bacteria; kingdom Pseudomonadati; phylum Bacteroidota; class Flavobacteriia; order Flavobacteriales; family Flavobacteriaceae; genus Polaribacter; species Polaribacter sp. 2305UL8-11. Next base: position 41,813 of record NZ_JBYVJW010000005.1, read on the forward strand.
TCTTCTTCTTCTTCTTCTTCTTCTTCTGAAGGAGGAGGAATTTATACGAATACAGGAGCTATTACCTTAACAAACTCTCAAGTAACAAACAATACTTCTTCTTCTTCTTCTTCTTCTTCTTCTATTACTAAAGGAGGTGGGATTTTTACGAGTAGTGGTAGTATTACCTTAACAAACTCTCAAGTAACTAACAATAGCGCTTCTTCTACTTCTTCTTCTATTTCTGCTTCTTTAGGAGGAGGAATTTTTACGTTTAGTGGAGCTATTACCTTAACAAACTCTCAAGTAATAAACAATAGCGCTTCTTCTTCTTCTTCTTCTTCTTCTTCTGTTAGAGGAGGAGGAATTTATACAGGTAATAGTGGGACTATTACACTAACAAACTCTCAAGTAACCAACAATAGTATTACTTCTTCTGTTCTTTCTGAAGGAGGAGGAATTAGAGGAACTACTATTTTACAAAACTCTATTGTATGGGGTAATACTAAAAGCACAGATGGAGGTGCAAATTTTACACCCAGTGAACACGAAAGTGGTACACTTACTGCCAATTATAGTCTTATTAAAAACCAAAACCCAACAGGTACCAATAATATAGATGCCACTATTGGTGGTTTTAACCCACTATTTGTAGATGAAGCTAATGGTAATTTTAGGTTACAAAATGGAAGTCCATTAATTAATGCTGGTTTAGATAGTTATAATACCACTTTAGCAGATTTAGATAATAATGCACGTTTTGTGGGTACTATAGATATTGGTGCTTATGAATTTAACAATGCTTCCAATGCCAATACGTCTTGGACAGGAGCAGCCAATACCTTATGGCAAGAACCCACCAATTGGAATAATGGTGTACCAGATGCTAACAGCAATGTTACTATACCCACAGGTTTAGGAAATTACCCAACTGTAACCAATCTAAACAATGCAACTACTTTTAATCTAACTAATAATACAGGAGGAAACTTGACAATAAATGCTGGTAAAGGATTAACCATTGGTAATAATCTAATTAATAACGGAACAGTTACTGTACATTCTAATGCAACCAGCAATGGAGCATTAGTAGTAAAAGGAACAGCTACAGGAAACATCACCTATAATAGATATGTAACAGACAATTGGCATACAGTTGGTGCACCAGTTATTGGTCAAAATATGAATAATTTTGCAGTAACCCATACAGCAAGCAACCAAGTAATCCAAAATGGAGATAATACCAAATATGCAATAGCACCTTATAATAATAATGTTTCTACCAATAATTGGGAATATGTTTTAGTTGCCAATATTGCATCTGATGGAAATTTTGCCAACGGAAAAGGCTATAGTATGAAACGTGCAGCTGCAGGCACATATTCTTTTACAGGAACTATAGAAAACAACAACAAAACTGTTACACTTATAGATGGCTCTAAAAACAATTGGAATTTAATAGCCAACCCATATCCAAGCTTTTTAAAGTTTAACAATTTGGCAGATGCAAGTGCTAATGTATTGTTGCAAAATGCAACACAATTAAATACCAATAATTTAGCTATTTATATTTGGGATGCATCAACCACAAGTTACAAACCATATAATCACGCCAGTACCAACTTGCAATATATAGCACCAGGACAAGCTTTTTTTGTGAATGTAAAAGATGGAGGAGGAACGTTTACTTTCAATAAAAACCTACAAACTCACAATACAGGAAATGTATTTGCAAGAAATTCAAATTTATTTTTTGAAATGAGTCTTAAGGTGTCATTTCGAGCATCGTCGAGAAATCTTACAAAATCAACAGAAATTAAATATTTAGAAAACACTACCAAAGGTTTAGATGTTGGTTATGATGCAGAAACTTTTACAGCACAAGACAATAGTTTTTCTGTTTATACCCATTTATTAGAAGATACCAACAACAAAGCCTTTGCTTTGCAGTGTTTACCACCCAATAATTTTGAAGAACAAATAATTCCTATTGGAGTAAATGCAGACGCCAATACAACAATTTCTTTTACAGTAGATGCTCAAAACATTCCTACAGGAATCAATATGTATTTAGAAGACAAGCAAAAAAATACGTTTACCAAACTAAATGACAATGGAAATTATGAAATTACATTGTCTGAAACACAAAGTGGAGTAGGGCGTTTTTATTTGCATACCACAAGTCAAGTTTTAAATTCTGATGAGTTCTCGACTGCAATTGAACAGACAAAAATATGGTTATCAGAAAATAGAATTCTAAAAATTGCTAATCTTTCATCAGAAAAAGCAACTATAAAACTCTTTGATGTGTTAGGAAAAGAAGTGTTTACCAAGTTTCTTACTTCCGTTCGAAATGACAACGTAGAAATACAGTTACCAAATAAATTACAGCAAGCAGTGTATTTGGTAAGATTGCAAACAGACAGTGGAGGAAAAATTAAAAAAATAATAGTAAAGTAAGAAGATGAAGCAAGAAATAAAAAACATTACCAGAAAAGAAGCTCTTAAAAAGATTGGTAAGTATGGTAAATATGCAGCCTTAACCTCTTTGGCTACTTATTTAATTTTAAACCCAAAAGCAGCGCAAGCTATGAGTGGTGCTGGACCAGGAGATGGTTTAGGTGATGATTTTTAAAGAATAAAAGTAATTAAGAATTGAAGCTTTATTACTATTATTCCCCCAAAACTCCAGTGAAATTTAGAGTTTTTTTTAAACTTTAAAGATGAATAAAATGATTGTTTGTCCTTCTTGTAAGTCAGAATCAAGAAAAAGAATCCGAAGAAAGTTACTATATAAACTTTACTGGGGTTCTAAATCTTACAAATGTGAAAAATGTTATTGCAAGTTTATTTGGTTTCCTTTTATAAATAAAAATGTAAGAATTAAATAAAATTAATGCATCTTTTCAAAGAAAGTCAATTGATAATTAGGCAGCAAATCAGGATTTGTAATTTTAATAATATCTTTTAAAACTAAATCGGGTCTTGTAGGCGCTAATTCATAGTAAATAACACCACCAGTTTTCCCTTTTTTGATTGATGGCGTGTAAATATTGTCTGTTTTAAAAGCTTTAAATTGATTATATAATTCATTACTCTTTAAAAGTTGTTCTTTGGATGAAAAATAACCAGGAGCAATCCAAAAGTCGGCATTAGCACCTTTGTCAAAAACACTTTCAAAGCTTAAAGATAAACTTCCTTTTCCTTTAGAATCTTGCCATAAATAATCAACATTAGCATCTTTTAAAAAAGCAGCCACAAAGCTATCTCCAGCAGGTAAATTCCAAATATCTTTACTCATAATAGCACCAGATAAAATTGTTGGCTTTTGGGTTGATTTTAAAGCGATTTTTTTTGCTTTTAGATAGTTTGTTTCAATCACATTAAAAATACTATCTGCATTTTCTTCTTTATCAAACAACACACCAAAAAACTTAATCCATTCTGCACGCCCTAAAGGAGTCTCTTCTAACCAATCACCATTATAAATTACATTTATTCCTGCCTTTTTTATGGTAGTTAAAGATTTATCTGCAGATGAAACACTATAGCCAACTACCAATTCTGGCTGTAAATCCAATAATATTTCTGTATTTAAAGAATTTTCTTTACCAATTTCGGTAATTTTTCCTGCATCAATTAAATCTCTTGTTTTTTCTGACGAAACATATTTAGCATAAGGAAAACCTACAATTGAATTTTCTTCATTTAACAACTCAACCATAGGAATATGTGTTGTAGAGGTAACTACTATTTTATTAACAGGAACTTGAATAACATCATTTTTAGAACCATTTTTTACAGACGATTTTTCTTCAATCAAGTATTCAAAAATATCTTTAGAGCCTTTGTAAGCAGATTTAATAATTAACTTTTTTATTCCATTTTTCTCAATAATATCGAAGCCTTTTGCGTATTTGATAGTACTTTTGGTTTGTGTGTTTTTATCAACTTTTAAAACTTCTTTCTTACAAGAAAAAGAAATAAATATAAGTAGCAATACAAATAAGATTTGAAAATTGTTTTTCATCAAAAATTAAATTTTAAACAAGATTACAAAACTATTTTCTAATAACAATAATTAAACTACATTTGCTTCGAATTTTGGTTTTGATGAAAGTATCATTTTTCATCAAATTAAAAGGGAATCTGGTTAAAATCCAGAACTGTACCCGCAACTGTAAGCTACAAAGCTTGTAACTAATTCTTATACCACTGACATATTTATTGTTGGGAAGGTTTGTTACAAGACGCAAGTCAGGAGACCTGCCATTTTCATAATTTTAAAATAATCTTCGGGATAAAGATTTATAAAAATGAATGTAAAACAAATATTTTTTGTTGTTTTTCTAATTTGTGCTGTAAGTATTTTACAGGCACAAAAAGATTCTGTAGACATTAAATTAAACGGTTTTTCTTTATCAATCTCTAAAGTAAAAGACTTTTCTAAGGGATATTATAAAAATTTAATTTCTGATAGCTTAGTTATAAGAAATATAAACTCTTTAACAGATATTTTAAGGTTTAACAGTTTTATTTACTTTAAAGAAAATGGTTTAGGAATGGTTTCTTCACCATCTTTCAGAGGCACAAATGCTTCGCAAACCGCAGTTGTTTGGAATGGAATTAACATCAACTCTCAATTAACTGGACAAACAGATTTTAACGCTATTTCTGCAAATTCGTATGATAATATTATTGTAAGAAGTGGGGGAGGAAGTGTGTTGTTTGGTAGTGGAGCAATAGGAGGTACTGTAAATTTAAATAACGATATTTATTTTGATAATAATTTAATTAAACACAATTTAAATTTAAATTACGGAAGTTTTAATACCAAACATTTAAGCTACGATTTTGTAAAGTTAGATGCTAAAAACTATTTAAATATTGGTTTAGGTTTTAATAGTTCTGATAATAATTTTAAATACTTAAATACTAACCTAACCAATGAAAATGGTAGCTATTTTAATTATAATTTAGACATTAATTTTGGATATAAAATTAATAAGAAAAATCAATTAAAATTCTACACAAATTCATTCTTCTCTGATAGAAATTTTTCAAGAACATTAAATGCTCCTTCAAATGATGCGTATGAAAATATTAGTCTTAAAAATTTACTAGAATGGAGTTTATCTTTATCTAATAAAGAAATAATTACAACTCGTATTTCTTATATTTTTGATGAATTTAAGTATTTTGATAATAATAAAAATCGCGATAATTTTTCTACAGGAAATACAAAAAGAAAAATAGCACAACTAGATTATAACAATGCTATTTCAAGAAAATTAAAACTAAACACAATTATAGGTTTTGAGTCTATTTCTGCTAACGGCTCTAACTTTTCTTCAAATAACAGAACAATTTTTTCTGGAGTGTTTTTAATAAACCATCAATTAACAAATAAATTAAGTTATGGAGTTCAGTTTAGAAAAGAGGTTCAAAATGATTTTGATTCTCCTTTCTTATATTCTTTAGGAATTGAACAAAAATTTAATAAAAATTACACACTTTCATTTAATACTTCTAAAAATTTTAGAGTACCAACTTTTAATGATTTGTATTGGAATCCTGGAGGAAACATCAATTTAAAACCAGAAAATTCTTATCAATTTGAAATTGGAAATGCATTAAATTTTAAAAACATGTCATTTCAAATTAATGGTTTTTTTATAAAGTCATCAGATTTAATTCAGTGGTTACCTAATAATTTTGGAGTTTGGAAGCCTATAAATACTGATAAAACTAGAAATTTTGGTTTTGAGTTTTCTTCAAATTTTAAAACTTCATTTAATAATCATTTTATAGATCTCCATACTAATTATTCTTATACAGATGCTAAAGATGTAAAAACGAATAAGCAATTGATAGCTGTCTCTAAAAATAGAGTTACATTTTTGCTAAATTATAATTATAAAAAATTTAGCGCTTTTTATCAACTGTTGTCAAATGATAAAGTTTCTTTTTTAGTTGATAAAATACCTGCTTTTTCAGTATCAAATCTTGGATTTAATTATAAAATATCAACTTTAAAAAACAAGCCTACAGTAGGTTTTAAAATCAATAATATTTTTAATAATAATTATCAAAATACCTTAAACAGGCCAATGCCTGGAATTAATTTTCAAATAACAACAAACATAAATTTTTAAAAAAATGAATTTCAAAAAAGTAGTATTTTTCGTAGCAATATCAGGTTTTATATTTGCTTCTTGTAGTAATGATAACGAACCAGATTTACCAAAAGGAGATTATGACAAAGGAGTTTTAGTGGCAAATGAAGGAGCCTTTTCTGGAGGAACAGGAACAGTAAATTTTATTTCTGACGATTATTTAACAACAGAAGAAAAAATTTATAAAAAAGTAAATAATGAAAACATTGGAACCATTTTACAATCTATAGGGTTTAATGGCGATGACGCATATTTAATTGCAAATGTTGGAAATAAAATAGCGGTTGCAAACAGGTATACTATGAAAAAAGTTACTGAAATTACTGGAGATTTAAACAACCCAAGATACATTGCTTTTGTAAATGGAAAAGGATATGTTACCAATTGGGGAAATGGTTCTGACAAAACAGACGATTTTATTGCGGTTATAGATTTAACCACAAACACAATTTCTACTAAAATTTCTGTTGCAGAAGGTCCTGAGCAAATTATTGCAAACGGAAACACTTTGTATATATCTCACAAAGGTGGTTGGGGTTCTGGTAATTCTGTAACTGTAATTAACTCTGCTACAAATACAGTAGAAAAAACAATTACAGTTGGAGATATTCCAGATGAAATGGTAATTGATAATAGCGGAAATTTACTTGTTTCTTGTGAAGGTAAAGCAAAAACTTCTTGGAATCCGACTGAAGTTTTAGGGAGTATTGTAAAAATTAACACAGCAAATAATACTAAAGTTTCTACAATAGATTTTGCTTCAGGTTTTCATCCAAATAATTTAGTTCTTAGCAATAATAACATTTATATATCTACTTCTAGCAAGATTTTTAAAATGGATGCATCTGCAACTAGTATACCAACATCAGAAATTATTTCGACACCTGTAAAAAGTTTTGCTATTTCTAGCAATAAAATTTATGTTACAGATGCAAAAGACAATAAAAGCAATGGTAGTTTAAAGATTTTTGACCTTAATACAAACACTGAATTAAAACAATTTACTGTTGGTTTAATACCAAGTAAAATATATTTTAATTAAGAACTTATAAGTTAAGTTTTAAAATTTTGATTTTATAATTGGGAAAATAAAGTGAAAAAGAAAAGAAAGTACAATTATTAAATTCCCCTAGTTTATGAGGTTTCTCATAAATAGAAAAGTCTTCTTTTAATTAAGAAGGCTTTTTTAATTATAACAACTTCTTTACTTCATTTTTAATAAAAGCAATTGCAGTTTCTGTTGGTGGAGTAGATGTTGAGTAGTCTATGAACACATTTTCTCTTAAATCGTTAGCAGAACTAGAATTTTCTGCAACTTGTTTTAATTTGTTCATCACAGCATTTTTAGAAGCTACAATGGCTGTCCAAGAATCATTAGAAATGTAAATTTGCTGCACTAAATTATGTTCAAATTCCTGCTCTATATTAGCAATTAATAATTGTAAATAATCATTTGTATTTACAGATATTGGTGGTACACGCATTAGCATTTTTACAGGGTTTATCCTGTCACAAAACAACAGCAAACGTTCGTAAGCCTGTAATTTAATAGGCAAAGCTTCTTTTTTTTATTGCGCAATTAATTCTAATTTTTTTTCGTTTTTTTTACTATTGATAAATCCGTTAAACATATAATATGCAACAAAACCTGTTACAGCTGCAGGTAAAATATAACCAATACTTTCTAAAATTTTATCTTCCATAAATTACATAAGAGTTACAAAATACGAATATAAGATTCCGATAATAATTGCCAACCCAAAACTTAATAAAGTACCAATTAAAATATATTCTGTGAGTTTTCTGTCTTTTGATGAAGTTAAATCTCCAAATCTAAAAACAGACTTTGCAGCCAATAAAAAACCAATAGCTTCCCAATGATTTGTAATTACAAAAGTAAAGACAAATAAACGCTCTAAAATACCTATATAACGCCCTGCTTTTGCCAAAGAATCGTCATTTTCTTTTTTGCTTTCAGGATTCCATTGTGTAATAAAAACTTTTATAATAACTGCAGATACGTTGGTTATTAAAAGAAAACTAATACATAATAGCAGTGTTTTACTTGTAAAAAACGCATCAAAATTAAAACTGAATTTGGTGTAGAATGTTACCACAAAAACTATAACTAAAAGATGTAAAAATTGATCTATAAAAAAACAAGTTCGTTTTGTTTTTTTCTTTTGAAGATAAAGTTTTAGCAAATCAATACTATAATGAGAAACAATTATTAACAAAAAACTTAACCAATACTCTTGCAAATTAAATTGTAGAACCAGCAATAGCAAAATTGCATGAATCCCAATATGATAATATAGTTTTACCGATTTTATTTTCTTTTCCTCTTTATCTTTCACCCATTTTTCTGGCTGAAAAACAAAATCGCCTAAAATATGAGCCAATAAAAATTTTAAAAATAGAAGCATTATTTAGATATTCTTTGGTTGATGATTTTTCTAAAACGAGTTTCAAGATTCATAATGGGGTCAAAGCCAGCACGTTTTTGACGCTCACTAACTCTACCTTGTGTAATTCCTAAAATTTCTGCGATTTCATTTTGAGTAGCTCCTCTATTTTCTAATGATAAATTAAAAACTTCTGCAGAATTTTGTGTCCAAGAATCTATGGTTAATAAAGCCAAATCTAAGGCAATATTTATCTCTTCATCAATCTCTTGCCAAGGTGTTTTTATGGCTAAATTTTGTTTTTTTAAATAATTATCAAACGCAAAACCAGAGTTTATAAAAGCTTCTCCATTAGATTCTGTAATATTTACATCTTTATAGGCTGTTTTACCTATTCCAATTCCAATTCTAACATCAATATCTTCTGTTTTCTTTAAGTGAGATTTTATTTTTAAAACGGCAAACAGTGCTTCTTCTGGGTTTTTCACCTCTAATTGAAAACTATCACCTCTATAAATCTGCCAATTTTTGGGCGATTTGCCAAAAGTTTTTAAAGTTTCTTTTAAAGCCTGTAGCCAAAAAGTATCACTTTTTTTTCTTGAATTTATAATATCTCCAGTTAAAATACTTGTCATTAAGTATACAATTTATCTTCAAATGTAGGATTTATTTACTAAAATACCAAAATTATCTGCCTATAACCAGATATTTTTATTTATCTGCCTATAACCAGATATTTTTATTTATCTGCCTATAGACAGATAATTATTAGGTTGAATTAGAAATAATTCGATTATTCGTGTTTTTTTACCATACTAAATCATTTGTGCATTCGTAGTGAAAAAAGTATAAGTCTATTCTACCTAATAACTTGTGAATAAAAAAGCACATTCATCCTTTAAAAAAACGAATAGTTTGGCTAATTTCACGCTTTAAATTCTTCAAAATAAAATCTATTGAATAGTTACTTAAATTCTTTAAACGAAGCTCAAAAACAAGCAGTTTTACAAAAAGATGGCCCAATGATTATTATTGCAGGTGCTGGTTCTGGTAAAACTCGTGTTTTAACTTACAGAATTGCACATTTAATGCAATCTGGTGTAGATGCGTTTAATATTCTTTCGTTAACATTTACCAACAAAGCAGCTAGAGAAATGAAAGAAAGAATTGCTTCTGTAGTTGGGGTTAGCGAAGCAAAAAACCTATGGATGGGAACTTTTCATTCGGTTTTTGCACGTATTTTACGTTCGGAAGCAGATAAATTAGGTTTTCCAAGTAATTTTACCATTTACGATACACAAGATTCAGTTCGTTTAATAAGTGCAATTATAAAAGAAATGGGATTGGATAAAGAACGTTACAAACCCAAACAGATTTTAGGGCGAATTTCTTCTTTTAAAAACAGCTTAATTACAGTTAGAGCGTATTTTAATAATTCTGATTTGCAAGAAGCAGATTTACACGCAAGCAGACCAAAAGTTGGTGATATTTATAAAGAATATGTAGACAGGTGTTTTAAATCTGGAGCAATGGATTTTGATGATTTATTGTTGAGAACCAATGAATTATTAGCACGTTTTCCAGACGTTTTGGCAAAATACCAAGATAGGTTTAGATATATTATGGTAGATGAGTATCAAGATACAAATCACTCGCAATATATTATTGTAAGAGCTTTAGCAGATAAATTTGGTAATATTTGTGTGGTAGGAGATGATAGCCAAAGTATTTATAGTTTTAGAGGCGCAAATATTCAGAACATTTTAAATTTTCAGAAAGATTATCCAGATGTAAAAACCTTTAAATTAGAGCAAAATTATAGATCTACAAGCAATATTGTAAACGCTGCAAATTCTGTTATCGCAAAAAATAAAACCAAGTTAGATAAAGAAGTTTGGACTTCTAATGATGCTGGAGATTCCATAAATGTAATGCGTACCATTTCTGATGGAGAAGAAGGACGTTTTGTGGCACAATCTATTTGGGAAAACATGATGAATCATCAATTAACGCCAAATAATTTTTGTGTTTTATACAGAACAAATTCACAATCGAGAGCTATTGAAGATGCCTTGAGGAAAAAGAATATCGATTATAAAATTTATGGAGGAATCTCTTTTTATCAACGTAAAGAAATTAAAGATATTTTGTCTTATTTACGCATATTAATCAATCCTAATGATGAAGAAGCGTTAAAAAGAATTATCAATTATCCTGCAAGAGGTATAGGAGCAACTACTATAGATAAGCTAACCATAGCTGCAAATCATTATAAAAAATCAATTTTCGATATTATAAAATATATTGATAAAATAGACTTAAAAATTAATTCTGGTACTAAAAACAAGTTACAGAATTTTATGAATATGATTCTGCGTTTGCAAATAGAAGCAAAAACTAAAAATGCATTTGAAATTGCAGAAATCGTTGTAAAACAAACGCAATTAATCAAAGATTTAGAAAAAGACGGGACACCAGAAGCTGTTAGTAAGGTAGAAAATGTGCAAGAATTACTAAACGGAATAAAAGATTTTATTACCGATAAAATAGAACAAGGAGAAGATGCATCATTAACATCATTTTTAGAAGACGTTGCTTTAGCTACAGACTTCGATTCAGAAAAAAATAACGAAAAACCTACAGTTTCATTAATGACCATTCACCAATCTAAAGGTTTGGAATATCAATACGTGTATATTGTTGGCTTAGAAGAAAATCTTTTTCCTTCTGCCATGAGTATGAATACTAGAAGCGAGTTAGAAGAAGAACGTAGATTGTTTTATGTAGCATTAACTAGAGCAGAAAAAGTAGCGTATTTAACTTATGCACAAACACGTTACAGATGGGGAAAATTGGTAGACGCAGAACCAAGTAGGTTTTTAGAAGAAATAGACGATCAATTTTTATATTATCTTACACCAAAAGTACCAGAACCATCTATTAACAGATTTGTAGATAAAAGTATTTTTGATGATGCTCCAAAAGGAATCCGTTTTCAAAAACCAATTCAACGTAAAAAAATGGAGCGTGATTTGGCAAAAAAGAAAGAAATTGTCATTCCAAAAAACTTGAAAAAAGTTTCACAAATACCACCAAAAATAAATCTTTTCGATGGTGAAATTGCAATTGGTAATATTGTAGAACATAATAGATTTGGCAAAGGAAATGTAATTGGTTTAGAAGGAAAAGGTCCTAATAAAAAAGTAGAAATCCAGTTTGCAACCGCAGGAAAAAAGAAATTATTGTTACAATTTGCAAAACTTAAAGTAATAGGATAAATAATTACGAAATCATAATTACTAATTCGTAATTATTAATTATTTTGCAACGTTAAAACTTATAAAAACTTTAAGTGTCAGTTCGAGCGCAGTCAAGAACTAATAAATTTCTTTTTAAGTAGAAATTTTTATACTTCACAAAAATAAATAAATGACATTCGATTTAGAATACAATTCAGAAAGACCATTAATGATTATTCCAGAATATGGAAGACATATACAAAAATTAGTAAACCATTGTGTTGCCTTAGAATCTAAAGAAGAACGCGATAAAATGGCGAAAGCCATTGTAGACGTTATGGGAAATTTGCAACCACATTTACGTGATGTACCAGATTTTAAACACAAATTATGGGATCAATTGTACATCATGTCAGATTTTAAATTAGATGCAAATTCTCCTTATCCACAACCTTCAAAAGAAGAACTACAAGAAAAACCAGAAGCTTTGGCATACCCAAAATCAGCTTCTAGATATCGTTATTATGGCAATAATATACAAACTATGATAGATGTTGCTTTGGGTTGGGAAGAAGGAGAAAAAAGAGAAGCATTGGTATATACAATTGCTAATCACATGAAAAAATGTTATCTAAATTGGAACAAAGATACAGTTGATGATGCTGTTATTTTTAACCATCTATATGATTTATCTGATGGAAAACTAGATTTAAGAAATTCTGAAGAAGAGTTGTCAGACAGTAAAAACTTACTAAAAAAGAGAAATTCTCAAGGACAGAATCATTCAAAGAATAATCACAAGAAACCACATCACAATAATAAAAATAGAAAAAGATATTAAACAATGGCATCATTTAAAATAGAAGGTGGTCATAAATTACAAGGAACCATAACTCCACAAGGAGCAAAAAATGAAGTTTTACAAATATTATGTGCAGTTTTACTCACTCCAGAAAGAGTTGTAGTAAACAATGTACCAGATATTATAGATGTAAATAAACTAATTTTTATTCTTGGAGAATTAGGTGTAAAAGTAGAAAAGTTAACAAAAAATTCTTATACTTTTCAAGCAGATGAAATTAATCTTGAATACTTAGAATCTGCTGATTTTAAAAAAGATGGAAGCTCTTTAAGAGGTTCTATTATGATAGTAGGTCCATTGTTAGCTCGTTTTGGAAAAGGATATATTCCACGTCCAGGAGGAGACAAAATTGGTCGTAGACGATTAGATACACATTTTGAAGGTTTTATTAGATTAGGTGCAAAATTTAGATATAATAAAGAAGAATCTTTTTATGGAGTAGAAGCACCCAATGGTTTAACTGGTATAGAAATGTTGCTAGACGAAGCATCTGTAACAGGAACTGCTAATATTTTAATGGCATCAGTTTTAGCAAAAGGAACCACAAAAATTTACAATGCAGCTTGCGAACCTTACATTCAACAATTATCTAAAATGTTGAATGCTATGGGTGCAAAAATATCTGGAGTTGGCTCAAATTTATTAATCATAGAAGGAGTAGAATCTCTTGGTGGCTGTAAGCACACAGTTTTACCAGATATGATAGAAATTGGTTCTTGGATTGGAGTAGCAGTGATGACACGTTCAGAACTAACCATAAAAAACGTTTCTTGGGAAAATTTAGGACAAATACCAAATGTATTTAGAAAATTAGGAATTACTCTAGAAAAAAAAGGAGACGATATTTACATTCCAGAACAAGAATCTTACGAAATTCAGAACTACATAGACGGTTCTGTGTTAACAGTGGCAGATGCTCCTTGGCCTGGATTTACACCAGATTTATTAAGCATAGTTTTAGTAATTGCAACACAAGCAAAAGGAACCGTTTTAATACATCAGAAAATGTTTGAAAGTCGTTTGTTTTTTGTAGATAAATTGATAGATATGGGCGCAAAAGTAATTTTGTGCGATCCACACAGAGCAACCGTAATTGGTCATAATTTCCAAAGCCAATTAAAAGCAACTAAAATGACTTCTCCAGATATTAGAGCAGGAATTTCTCTACTAATAGCTGCACTTTCTGCAAAAGGAACAAGTATTATCAACAATATAGAACAGATAGACAGAGGCTATGAAAATATAGAAGCACGTTTAAAATCTATTGGTGCTAAAATTGAAAGAATTAACGATTAGAGAATGTCATCTTGAGTTCGGTTAAAAGGTTAGAAGCTATTTCCTGCTTTCCACTATATCTTTTTATTTGTGCAGAATTTATTTCAGTATCTGTTAAAGTAAAAAGAATTAATTTTTTAAAAAAAGATACTGAAACGAGTTCAGCATAAAAAGGATGTTGTTTGAATCAGGGCTAAACTAGTTTGCCAGAGATAGTAAATAATAAAAAAGTAGTGTCAATCTGACACTATTTTTTTGTTGGCAACATTTTTGCCAATAAATTGGTACAATTTAACGATTACAAAGAAATGAGTAAGAAAGATAAAATACAAGAAGAAGAAATTATCAACGAGCAAGAAACTACACAAGTAGAAGAAAACCAAGAAGTTGAAGCAGAAGTTGTAAAAGAAGAACCAACTCCAGAAGAGCTATTACAAGCAGAAAAAGATAAGTTTTTACGTTTGTTTGCAGAGTTTGAAAATTATAAAAAAAGAACAACAAAAGAAAGAATAGAGTTATTTAAAACTGCAGGACAAGAAGTAATGACATCTTTACTGCCAATTGTAGATGATTTTGAACGTGCTTTGTCACATATAGAAGAAGATAAAGAAGCAGAAGAATTAAGAAAAGGTGTATTATTAATCTATAATAAGTTTTACAATACTTTAGAACAAAAAGGGTTGTCAAAAATAGAAACCAAAGCTGGTGATGTTTTTGATGCAGAAATACACGAAGCAATTACACAAATTCCTGCTCCATCAGAAGATTTAAAAGGAAAAGTAATAGATTGTGTAGAAAAAGGATATAAGTTAGGAGATAAAATTATTCGTTATCCAAAAGTGGTTATCGGACAGTAATTAAGTAAAAAAGTCAACAGCTGGCAGTAGGCAGTAAATAGCTTACAGAAAACTGCATACTGAAGACTGTAAACTATCAACAATGGCAAAACAAGATTTTTACGAAATATTAGGCATCTCAAAATCAGCTTCTCAAGCAGAAATTAAGAAGGCGTACAGAAAAATGGCTATTAAATATCATCCAGATAAAAATCCAGGTGATAAAACTGCTGAAGAAAACTTTAAAAAAGCAGCAGAAGCTTATGAAGTTTTAAGTGACGAAAATAAAAAAGCACGCTATGACCAATATGGACATGCAGCTTTCGATGGTCCTCAAGGTGGAGGAGGCTTTGGAGGTGGAGGTATGAATATGGAGGACATATTTAGCCAATTTGGAGATATCTTTGGTGGAGGTGGTTTTGGTGGAGGCTTTGGTGGTTTTGGTGGTGGAGGCCAAAGACAAGCCAGAGTTAAAGGAAGTAATATGCGTATTCGTGTAAAACTAACTTTAGAAGAAATTGCCAAAGGAATTGAAAAGAAAGTAAAAGTTCGTAGAAAAGTACAAGCAGATGGTGTAAAATACAAAACATGTACAACTTGTAATGGTTCTGGGCAACAAATGCGTGTAACAAATACCATTTTAGGTAGAATGCAAACTGCAACTACCTGTGGAACTTGTTCAGGTGCTGGAGAAATTATGAGCAGCAAACCTAATGGAGCAGATGCCCAAGGTTTAATTGTTAAAGAAGAAACTGTATCAATTAACATTCCTGCTGGTGTAACAGAAGGCGTTCAGTTAAAAGTAGGAGGTAAGGGTAATGAAGCTCCAGGTAAAAACTCAATTGCTGGAGATTTATTAGTGTTGATTGAAGAAATTCCTCACGAGAATCTAAAAAGAGAAGGAACAAATATTCATTATGATTTGTATGTAAACTTTTCTGAAGCGGTTTTAGGAACAAGTAAAGAAGTAGAAACAGTTACAGGTAAAGTTAAAATTAAAATAGATGCAGGAACTCAATCTGGCAAAATCCTAAGATTAAAAGGAAAAGGTTTACCAAGTATAGAACGTTATGGAACAGGAGATTTTTTAATTCATATTAATGTTTGGACACCCCAAGAACTAAACAAAGAACAAAGACAATTTTTTGAGAAAATGTCTGATAATGAAAACTTTACACCAAGTCCCAATAAAACAGATAAATCTTTTTTTGAAAAAGTTAAAGACATGTTTTCATAAACTTATGTTAAGAAATACATTTTTATATGAATAACTAAAAAAAAAGTTTTTTTTAATTAAGATTTAATATATATTTGTAGTGTTGCTAATTTTATTAGCAACACTTTTTCTTTTTCATAGCAATTTTTCCCACTCAAATTTTGAGTGGGTTTTTTTATGATAAAGAATTGTATTTTTAGTAATTTTACAGTTATAAAAATAGCAGACTTATCTTATCGACTTGTTTAATAAGTAGGAAAGTCCGGACACCAAAGAGTAATCATAGCGGATAACATCCGTCCAACGTAAGTTGAGGACAAGTGCAACAGAAAGAATGTACAGTTAGGCTGTAGTGAAACCAGGTAAACTCTATGAGGTGCAATGCCATGTAAACTAGAGATTGAGAATTACTCGTTCGATTCTAGAGGGTAGGCAGATAGATTCTAAAAGTAATTTTAGAACTAGATAAATGATAAGAACCTTTTTAAGGAACAGAATTCGGCTTATTAGTCTGCTTTTTTTATAAATTTACGAATTCTTTAATTTTAATCAGTAAATGTCCGTTTTTGTTGATTTAAATTCATTCTTTTTTAAAATAATTTTTATTTATTTATTAATTAGAGCAATCTATTATTTATCTTTTAAAATTGATTTAAAAAACGTAATTTTGCTCAACAATAATTCATAAAATTTACATACTATATGGCTTTTGATATTGATATGATCAAAAAAGTGTACGCAAACGTTGTAGAACGCGTAGATGCAGCACGTGAAGTAACAGGAAAACCTTTAACACTAGCAGAGAAAATTTTGTATTCTCATCTTTGGGATGGTAAAGCAAATAAGTCATTTTCTAGAGGAAAAGATTATGTAGATTTTGCACCAGACAGAATTGCATTGCAAGATGCAACTGCACAAATGGCATTATTACAATTTATGCAAGCTGGTAAAAATAAAGTAGCAGTTCCTACAACTACACACTGTGATCATTTAATTCAAGCCAAAAACGGAGCAAGCTCAGATTTACAGTCTGCTTTAAATACAAGTAATGAGGTTTTTAATTTTTTAGAATCAGTTTCTAATAAATATGGGTTAGGTTTCTGGAAACCAGGTGCAGGTATTATTCATCAAGTGGTTTTAGAAAATTATGCATTTCCAGGAGGAATGATGATTGGTACAGACTCACATACTGTAAATGCAGGTGGTTTAGGTATGATTGCAATTGGAGTTGGTGGTGCAGATGCTGTAGATGTAATGGCTGGAATGCCTTGGGAATTAAAATTCCCGAAGCTAATAGGTGTTAAGTTAACAGGAAAACTTTCTGGTTGGACAGCCCCAAAAGATGTCATTTTAAAGGTGGCAGATATCTTAACTGTAAAAGGTGGTACTGGAGCAATTGTAGAATACTTTGGGCCAGGAGCAATAGGAATGTCTTGTACTGGTAAAGGTACAATATGTAATATGGGAGCAGAAATAGGAGCAACAACTTCTACTTTTGGATATGATGATTCTATGGAACGCTATTTAAGAGCAACAGATAGAAATGATGTTGCAGATGCTGCAAATCAAGTTAAAGATTATTTAACTGGTGATGCTGAAGTTTATGAAAACCCAGAGCAATATTTTGACCAAGTTATAGAGATTAACTTATCCGAATTAAGTCCTTTATTAAATGGGCCATTTACTCCAGATTTATCTACAAAAGCGGGTGCAGATATGACTAAAGCTGCAAACGAAAATGATTGGCCTTTAAAAGTAGAATGGGGTTTAATAGGTTCTTGTACCAATTCTTCTTACGAAGATTTGTCTAGAGCATCATCCATTGCACAACAAGCCATTGATAAAGGTCTAAAAACAAAAGCAGAATTTGGAATAAATCCAGGTTCAGAAAAAGTAAGATATACAGCAGATAGAGATGGTATTTTAGGAGTATTTGAAAAATTAGATGCAACTATTTTTACAAATGCATGTGGTCCTTGTATTGGTCAATGGGCTAGATATTCAGACCCTGCAAATGCACCTAAAAACTCGATAATTCATTCTTTTAACAGAAACTTTGCAAAACGTGCAGATGGTAACCCAAATACACATGCATTTGTTGCATCACCAGAAATGGTAGCAGCAGTTGCAATTGCTGGACGTTTAGATTTTAATCCAATAACGGATAAATTAATCAACGAAAATGGTGAAGAAGTAATGCTAGATGAACCTACAGGATGGGAATTACCTCCAAAAGGTTTTGAAGTTAAAGATGATGGTTACTTGGCTCCAGAAAAAGATGGTAGTCATGTAAAAATTGCATTAAAAGAAGATTCTGAAAGATTACAGTTATTAGAACCATTTACTCCTTTAGGAAACTCTATTACAGGAGCAAAATTATTAATAAAAGCATTTGGTAAATGTACCACAGACCATATTTCTATGGCTGGTCCTTGGTTGCGTTTTAGAGGTCATTTAGATAATATTGCAAATAATACTTTAATTGGTGCAGTAAATGCATTTAATAAAAAAACAAATTTTGTTAAAAATCAACTAACAGGAGAGTATGATGCAGTACCTGCAACACAAAGAGAATACAAGAAAGCAGGAATTAAAACTATTGTGGTAGGAGATCATAATTATGGTGAAGGTTCTTCTAGAGAGCATGCTGCAATGCAGCCAAGACATTTAGGTGTTGCTGCAGTTTTAGTAAAGTCTTTTGCAAGAATTCATGAAACAAATTTGAAAAAACAAGGAATGTTAGGTTTAACATTTGCTAATGAAGCAGATTATGACTTAATTCAAGAAGATGATACATTTAACTTTTTAGATTTAAATGAATTTGCACCTGGAAAACCATTAAAAATTGAAGCAGTTCATGCAGATGGGAGCAAAGATATTATTGTTGCAAACCATACATACAATCAAAGTCAAATAGATTGGTATAATGAAGGATCTGCATTAAATTTAATTAAAAAAGAAAATGCTTAATATATTGTAAGCTATATTTAAAACTCTCGAAGAAATTCGAGAGTTTTTATTTTATATAAAGATGAATTCTAAAGAGTTTAATAATTTTTTAAAAACAATTTCTACTAAACCTATTCCTGTAATAGACCATCTAATTTCTTTAGATGAGTATTTACCTATTGATATTTCTATAAAAAATAAAGATTTACAAAACTTTAATATTGCCTCGTCTAAAGATTGGGAAAAATATATAAACTCTTATCTATTAGAAAATAAAGCAAAAGTTGCTTTTGGTGGGTATTTAGAAAAAAGAAATTTATACAATAGGAGCGACTATTTTAAAGCTAACGCTAAAGAAATTCAACGAAATATTCATCTAGGAATAGATTTATGGTGCAAAGAAAAAACAAAAGTTCTTGCAGTTTTAGATGGAGAAATTCATAGTTTTCAGAACAATAAAAATTATGGAGATTATGGTCCAACAATCATTTTAAAGCACGTTATTAAAAATGAAACTTTTTATTCGCTTTATGGCCATTTATCTATAGAATCCTTAGAAAATATTAAAATTGGAGATAAAGTTTTAAAAGGAACTACAATAGGTTTTTTAGGAAATTCATTAGTAAATGGAGATTATGCACCACATTTACATTTTCAAATAATTAGAAATTTAGAAAATAATTTTGGAGATTATCCTGGAGTTTCATCAAAAAAAGATATTTATTTTTATAAAAAAAATTGTCCAGACCCTAATTTGTTATTAAAATTAACTCCTTAAAAACAGCTTATTATTGTAAGCTTTATAAAGCTTTTTAGACTTCTATAATAATAAATCTAAAAAGTTATTTCTTATGAAAAATTTCTGGTTTTTTGATAATGTAAATTTATTCAATCTTTTATGTCCTCATAAATTTAAAGAGTATAAAAAATGCCACACTTTTGATAGGTATAAGAAAAGTGATTACATTTATTTTGCAGAAGATGCAGCTAGTAAAGTTTTTCTAATCCAAAATGGAAAAGTAAAAATTGGCTATTATACAGAAGAAGGAGATGAAATTGTAAATGCAATTTTAACCAAAGGACAATTATTTGGTGAAAAAGCAATTTTAGGTGAAGAAAAAAGGGATGAATTTGCACAGTCTGTAGATAATTCAACATCTATTTGTCCAATAGGAGTAGAGACACTTCACGATTTAATGAGAGACAATAAAACTTTTAGTCTAAAAATTTACAAATTTTTAGGATTGCGTTTCAAAAAACTAGAAAGAAGACTACAACTAATTTTATTTAAAGATACTAAAACTCGCTTTTTAGAATTTATGAAAGAATTATGTGAAGAATATGGACATGATTGTGAAAAAACTGGAGATAAAGTTATCGAACATCCATATACCCAAAAAGATATTGCTTCTTTAATTGGTACTTCTAGATCTAATTTAAATGTATTGATGCATGAATTAAAAGAAGATAATATCATCAATTTTAATAGAAAAGAAATAAGATTATTAAAAAAAATTGCATAAGTGTTCGCTAGCTAACATTTAAAGATGTATATAGCCCATAACTTTGTCATCAACATTAACAATAAAATATTAATAAGATGAAAAAAGTTTTAAATTTAGCATTGGTTTTTGCAATAACTGCATTTTTTGCAGCTTGTAGCAATAGTGAGAGCCAACCTACAACAGGTAAATTAACGGTTGATTTAACAGGTTTAGAAGAATTAGGTTCTAATTTTGTATATGAAGGATGGTTAATTGTAAATGGAAAACCTGTAAGTACTGGTACTTTTACAAGTGTCACGTTTCCACAGTCATATACTGTTGGTATTAATGATTTAAATACAGCAACTAAGTTTGTTTTAACTATTGAACCAGCAGGAGAAACAGGGGCAGCTGCTTTGGCACCTTCAAATACCAAAATTTTAGCTGGAGATTTTTCTGGAAATACTGCATCAGTTAATTCAAAAATTGTAGGAGATTTTAGCAAATCTTGGGGTAAATTTATTTTAGCAACTCCAACAGATGGGATGAACACTAATGAAAGAAGTGGTGTTTGGTTTTTAACGCCTGGAATGCCTCCAAAAGCAGGTTTAGGCTTACCAACATTAGGAGAAGGATGGAAATATGAAGGTTGGGCAGTAATTAATGGAAAACCAGTAACTACAGGTAAATTTACAAAATTGGCAGCTACAGATGAATTTAATGGGTTTAGTGGATCAATGGCTTTACCAGCTCCTAATGGACCAAATGGATTTTTTCCTGGGGAAGATTTTTTAAAGAATGCTCCTGCAGGACAAACATTTCCTACAGATTTAAGAGGGGCTACAATTGTTATTACTGTAGAACCTAATCCAGATAATAGCGATGCACCATTTACTTTAAAGCCCTTAGCTAAAAAAGTAGCTGCAGATGCTGTAGATCATGTAGCTATCGATTTAGGTGTAGGTCCAAAAGCAATTTTATCTGGTACAGTAAGCAGATAACAGAAATAAAATCTACTATTTATTTTGTTAATGGTTGATTAAATCGAAGGGTAATTACAAAAGTAATTACCCTTTTCTGTATAAAAAAATGCCTATTAAAACTTTAAAAAAAGTTTGTAACAGGCACCAACTAACCAACCAGTTGTTTTTTAGATATTCTTATTAATTTTAATTGGCATTTTATAAATTTCTCCTTTTTTAACTCCTTTAACGTCTATTTTTTTGTAGTTTAATTTGTTTTTTACAAACTTGTTAAAGCCAGAAACTTTAGAGTCTACAGAAATTACAATTAATTCATTTTGGTTATTCACCATAAAAGAAACTTCTGCTTTACAATTTTTTTCAATTTCTAAAGGAATCGTGTTTCCAATAATTGAAACAATAGAAGACCTTAATTCTTTTTTAGTTTCAGAAGGTTTTTTATCTGTTGCTGTTGTAGAAAAAATAGTTGATAAACTAATTGCAAGTACTGTAATAATTGTTTTTAAATTTTTCATGATAATGTTGTTTTAGGTTGTTTTTATATATTAGAAAGACGACCAATTTTAGAAAAGGTTTCACTAAAAATACCTGTTTAACATAACCATAACTTTATTTAACTGAAATTAAGAATTTGATAAGAATTTATTAACTTTTAAGATTTTTTTAAGAAAAAGAACAAACAAATAAATTTAAATCTTTGAAAATCAATTATTTAACTATTTACTTGACAAATCGAATTAATAACGATATTACATCCTTTTTTTATTTCTTCATCAGAAATAGTTAATGGTGGTGTAATTCTCATAGCTCGAGGTTCAAATAATAAAAAGAAAAGAATTAAACCATTATCTAAGCATTTATGAATTACTTTCACAGCCATTTCTGATGATTTTAAAATAGCAGTTAGCATTAATCCTTTACCTCTTATTTCTAATATTTCTGGATGATGTAAATATTTACGAATCAATTTTTCTTTTCGTAAACTTTCTAAATGCAATTTTTTAGAAATAATTTCCTTAACAGTAGCTAAACCAGCTGCAGCCATAACAGGATGACCAGCAAAAGTAGAAATATGACCCAATTTAGGGTTATCACTAAGAAAACGCATCAAATTTATATTTGCAATAAAAGCACCAATTGGCATTCCTCCACCTAAACCTTTTCCTGTAATTACAATATCTGGCACACAGTTATAATTTTCAAACCCCCAAAAAGTACCAGTTCTACCAATTCCTGTTTGTATTTCATCTAAAATTAACAAAGCTCCAACTTCCTTACATTTTTCTTTAACTTTAGCTAAATAATCATTTTTTGGAGTTATAAACCCAGCACCACCTTGAATGGTTTCTAAAATAACAGCTGCAGTTTTTGTAGTTATTTTATTTAAATCATCTAAATTATTATATCTAATAAACTTTGTACCAGGTATTAAAGGTCTAAAAGCTTGGTTTTGCTTTTCTACACCAGAAACACTCATAGCACCCATAGTATTACCATGGTAAGAATTTTTAGCGGCAATAATTTCTGATCTTTCTGTTACTCTTTTTGCTAATTTTAATGCACCTTCTGTAGCTTCGGTTCCTGAATTAGTAATATAAACTGCATTTAAGTTTTTAGGAGAATTTGCTACCAATAACTTACAAAGTGCTACTTGTGGTTCTTGAATAAATTCACCATAAACCATTACATGCGCATATTTTTCTAACTGATTTTTTACAGCTTCTGTAACTTTTGGATGATTATGCCCTAAACTATTTGCAGAAACACCAGCTACAAAATCTAAATATTGTTTACCAGAATTATCATAAATATAAGCACCTTTTGCGTGAGAAACTTCTATAGAAAGTGGATGAGGAGTAGTTTGTGCTTGATATTTTAAAAAATCTGATTTCATTTTACTGGTTTTGTAATGATAATCCTTTTTTCTTCTTTTCTATTATAGCAGCAGGTTTTTTGTCTATCTTCTTTTTAGGTTTTGGGTTTTTATTTGGTGTATCTAAAAATATATCTTCTTTAGATTTTGGTTGTTCATCTTCTCTCCAAATAAAACCTTTTAACTTTCTGTCTTCTTCAGGAAACATAGATGGTGGATAAGTTTTTCCATCAGATTTTTTAAGGTATTTAATGGTTTCTATTTGACCATCAGCTAGTATAAATTCTATATTGCTTGAGATTTCTTTAGTAATTGTTTCTAAAACCAGCGTTTCTTCATTTCTATTAAAATATACAGACTCTGCATTTCCTTTAACCAATAATAAACGTAATTTGTTCTTCTCGAACTTACCAAACATATTTCTACCTTTAATTTGATTAAAATCTTTTTTTGAGATAGAATCTTTAGAAACAATAAAAGCGTTATTTAATACTTTTAAAGAATCTAACTTTTCTGTTTCTACATTAGATAACAGATGAATTGTGTCTCCTGTAATTTGGTTTTCTTCTGACCACAAAACTGGGTTGTCAAACATTTTGGTAAGTCCTGTTGCTTGATTTGTATATATAGAATCACATTTGCCTTGCAAATCAGATTTAAAAATTTTTACATTATGATAGGTTCTTATAATTCTTTTTTTTGGTTTGCCAGTAACTAGCAACGTATCTCCATGAATAAACATAGAATCTTTATCTATAATAGAAATTGCAACAGCTTTTTTTATAATAAAAAGCGAATCTTTTAGTTCAAATATTTCTGCATAATTTCCTCTAGCCACAAAGTTTTGTACAGTATCTATAACTTGAATATTGTTTGTAGCAGATGCAAAACCTTTTCTTTTATCATAATATAAACTATCTCCTTCTACAGTTCTTTCTTTTAAAAAAAGCTTAGCATTTTTTACAAAATAGGAGACATCTGTTTTGGTATTGTAAAATCCTTTTTCAGAATAAATTCTGTTTTTATTCTTGGTGTTTGTAATTGTAGAAGGGCCATAAAGATATGCCAAACCAGAATCTGTGTAGTAATCTAAATGATTAGAGTCTATTTTATTTTCTGGATTAACAACTGTTACTCTTGTAGTTGCTGTAAATTTTTTTGTTTGTAAATAGTAGTTTCCGTTTTTACTTTTTAAAGTATTGGTATTGTCTTTTATAGTTGCAAAACTTTTATAAAATAACTTCTGATTTAATCTGTCAAAATTTAAAGTATCTGTAGTCAAAGTCATTGTTGGGTCTTTTAAAACCACATTACCCCAAGATAAAGCTTGTTTAGAGTTTGCATCATAATCTGCATAATCACTAGTTTGTGTAATTGTATCTCCTTGTTTTATTAAAACATTTCCAATGGCTTTGAAAAAGTTTTTTTCTTTATAATACAAAGCTTGTTTAGATGTTAACACAATACCCTCATGAACCATTTTAACGTTACCAATAAGTAAGGTTGCTCCAGGATATTTGTCTTCATCTGCTTCTTGTATTTCAGCTTCATAAACAATTTTTTTTGTCTGAGAAAAAACAAGAGAAGATGTAAATAAAATAAATAGAAAAAATATTCTTTTCAAAATGATGAATTAATTTCAGCAAAAATAACGAAAAGAATAGTGCTTTCTATTAAAGAAAAGTGAAATTATAATTTACGCAATATCTTCTTGAATACGTATTTTATTTTCTAATTTTTTAGCTCTAGGAAATAATATGTTGTTTTCTATATGAATATGTTCTTGAAGTTCTTCTTCAAATTGTTGAAGCTTTATATATAGTAATTTAAAAGATTCACAAACATTTTCAGGAATGCTATAATTATTAGTTAAATTAGAAATTCTTTTAAAAACAAACCCAATATTGTGGTGCTCATCTTCAAAATTATTTAATATATCATCTAAAGGAGAGTTAGAAATTTCTTTATGCATATTTTTATTTTTAAGCAGAATCAATTCTTTTATATAAGGAAACAAAATTTCTTCCTCACGTTTCATGTGCTCTAAAATTTCATCTGTTATATTTTGTATTAGTTCATTTACCTCTTTAAGTTCTGGGAAAATAGTATCATATAATTTAGCTACTTTCTCTCCATATTCTTTTAATAATAATATATTTTCTTGCTTATATTCATGGTGCACATCAACTAAAAATTCTATTAAAAAATCTAATTTCCAAGCTTTGTAATTTTTTAAATAGAATGTGTTTTTGCTTACAGCATTTAGTTCTTTAATAATTTTTTTTAAGTCAATTTGTTGTTTTTCACAAATATTAGAAAGTACTACGTTGCCATTAATACCAAAATCTATTTTATATTTTTTAAAAATTTTTGCAGTGTTTATATTGTTAGTTACAATATTTGCTACGAGTTTGTTTTCTAGTTTTTTCATTTTATGCTATTTTATCAACACTACAAATTTGTGACCTTTTTATGGTTGAAAACATGATTTTTATCATTTAGATATATAATTCTAAATCAATAGCAAAAATCTATACATTTTTAGCAGTAACTTGCCTTAAATATTGAATTAAAATCAGTAGAAGACTCAGAGGAATTAACGCACTAACTAAAACTAACATCAAATAATAGTTATTTATAATTGATAATTGTTGCCAGTTACAAAACCCTTTGTAAAAAATGAATACTTCAGACAGTATAAATCCTAATATGTAAATTTTAATCCCAAAAGAATTAATTTTTAATAGTTTAAGTTGATGGATAAAAATAAAAATACTTAAACTAACAATACCTAAAAAAGTTAAATGCAAATAGCCAATTACAAAATCTACTACCTGAGTTGTAAGCATTGCAAAATAAGGCATTGAAGTTAAGAACTGAAGAAAAATTTTGAATATAAATAATGCATATACAAATTTTAATAACTTTAAGATAAAGGGTTTAAATGTTATATAAAAAAGTTGTTTGTAGTTTCTAATAATGAGATATAATTTTCCTAATGCAGCTATTTGGTATACAGCTCCAAAAAAAGATAATAAATAGATAAACTTATGTGGTTTTATCCAAAGAAAAGATAAAAACAAAGTAAGACAGCAACTAATAATTAAATATTTATAAAATGGTGATATTAAAGATTTATCAATATGGATTTTATTTTTTTCTAATATAAAAAAGAAAATTCCTAAAAGACAAAATATAAACCATCCATTATATTGAAAATGTAAATAAAAATAAATAGCATTTTTATACCAATGAGAAGTGTTTCCTAAAGTATTCATAATAATGCCTAAAGCCCAAGGTCCAATGCTAGAAAACATCATAAATAGGAGAGAAGTGTTTATAAATTTATAAGAGTAATTAGTTTTATTGCAATTGTTGTTTTTTACAAAAAAGTAATAAGACCAGTAAGAACAAATTAAAAATAATGTAGAAAATAGGATAGAAAATAATGCATAACCAGTTATAGGAAAACTGATTAACATACCTAAAATGGTGATTTGCGTACACCAGAAAATTTTAAAATACTTCTTTTTTGCCTCTTCTTTTATAAATAAATAATAAATTAAAGTGGTTAAACTAAGGTAAATCCATCCTAAAAGAGCTATGTGAGAGTGTGCATGTACTAAATATTTGTAAGTAGCATATACACTTGTAACTGGAAAAAATCTTAGAAGTATGCCTAAACTAGCAGCAATAATAAAATAAAAAAAAGAAATTAGAAGTTGTTTTTGGGTAGATATCATTTTAATACGCTATTCAAATCATTATTTTCTGCAAATTCTGTAGCCATTTCTAATATAGTTTTTGATTTTAGTTTATGTATTAATTTATTTTTAAAAGGAGCATATAAATCATGAACAACACAAGGGTTTTCTTCATTACACTCATGCTGTCCTAAATAACATGTACTAAATTTAGAGACGTTATCTACACAATCTATAATTTGAAAAAGTGTGTTTTTTTCATTTTTTTTTGATAAATAAAAACCTCCATTTGGCCCTTTAGTAGAAGATATAATTCCTTTTTTTGTAAGTTCTTGCATAGTTTTTGCTAAAAAAGGAGCTGGCATCTTTAATTTTTCTGCAATTTCTTTAGATCCAATTTTTAAATTTTCTGAAGTATTATTTGTTAAATATAATACAGCTGTAATCGCGTATTTACTGGCTTTTGATAACATAATTTCTTTTTTCAAAATAAAAAGATAAAAACATCTTTTTATATGATATTTATCATATTTAGATATTTATCTCTATAATATATTTGCATATAAAGATAAAAATATCTTTTATTTTGAAACAGTGTATAAGCTATAATTATTGATGAAAGAGATAGAAACAAGAAAAGACATTACCTTTTTAGTACATACTTTTTATCAAAAAATAAGAAAGGATGATTTATTGGGAGTTATTTTTAATAACCACATTCCTGAAGAAAAGTGGTCAGAACATCTAGAAAAACTTACCGATTTTTGGGAAACCAATCTTTTTGGAACCCCAAAATTTAAAGGAAATCCTACACAGAAACATCTAAATGTAGATCGGAATTTAAATCATAAAACCAGTCAAAAACATTTTGGCAGATGGTTGCAAATATGGTTTGAAACCATAGATGCAAATTTTAAAGGATATTTGGCCAACAAAGCAAAAGAAGCATCTAGAAGAATGGCACATGGGCAATTTATGGCAATTTTTAATCATCGATAAAAAACTAGCATTTAAAAAATAATTAAAAATGAAAACAGCAAATCTATTTAAAAATTTAGAATTTAATAAAGAAAAACCTTTAGTAAACGTATTGTTCGAAACTGCTTTTACCAAAGAAATTAGAATTGCAATGCATAAAGGAACAGAAATGAAAAAGCACAAAACCTCTTATCCAATTGTAGTAGAAATTATAGATGGTAATATTGATTTTGGTGTAGAAAATGAAATTTTGAATTTAAAAAAGGGACATTTAATCGGTTTAGAAAGTAGTGTTCCTCATGATTTAAAAGCAAAAGAAAACAGTGTTATACGATTAACTTTAACAAAAAAAGACGAAACAAATAGAGTAAAAAAAGTTATTGAAAACTAATTACAATTAAAACATTTTATTATGAATATTACAGAAGAAAACACAGTTGCAGAAGTAGTTACAAATAATATCAAAACTGCAGATGTATTTAAAAAACATGGAATAGATTTTTGTTGTGGTGGAGGAATATCTATAAAAAAAGCATGTGAAAAGCACAACATTTCTTATTCGGATTTAGAAAAAGAATTATCAACCGTAAACAACCCTGTTTCTAATGCTTATAATTATGATGCCTGGAAATTAGATTTTTTAATAGCTCATATAGAAAACATACATCATACTTATGTACAAGAAAGAACTCAAATAATTTTACAATATGCAGCAAAAGTTGCCAAGGTTCATGGACATCATTACACAGAAGTTGTAGAAATAAATAGATTGTTTAATACAGTTGCTCAAGAATTGGCCTCTCACATGAAAAAAGAAGAGTTAATTTTATTTCCTTTTATAAAAAAGTTGGTAAAAGCAGATAGAGAAGGAGAGAAAGTGCATATTCCACATTTTGGTTCTGTAAATAATCCAATAAAAATGATGGAAGAAGAACATGAAAATGCTGGAGATATTTTTAAAGAAATAAAACAGCTTTCTAATAATTACACTCCACCAGAAGGTGCTTGTAATACTTTTAAAGCTTTATACGCAAAATTAGATGAGTTTGAACAAGATTTACATCAACACATACATTTAGAGAATAATATTTTATTTCCAAAAGCAATCGCTTTAGAGCGTAAAAGTAATATATAAATAGTTTTGAGTTTTTTAAAATAGAAAAAGAAGCTGTTTAAAATACTTTTTAGACAGCTTCTTTCTTACTGATATTTTGATAAATATTATCTATTTATTGTCTGCTTTCTATCTGGCCCAACAGAAACTATAGAAACAGGAACTCCAGTTTCTTTTTCAATAAAAGCAACATAGTCTAGTAAACTTTGTGGTAATTCATCTGCAGAAGTCATTTTTGTTAAATCATCTTCCCAACCTTTAAACTCAGAGTAGTTTACAGAAACATTTTCTGGTTCAATATTATAAGGTAAGTGACTAATTTCTTTTCCTTTGTAGTTGTAAGAAGTACATATTTTTAAGGTATCAAAACCAGATAGAACATCTCCTTTCATCATCATTAATTGTGTAACACCATTTACATCTACTGCATATTTTAGTGCTACTAAATCTAACCAACCACATCTTCTTGGTCTTCCTGTTGTTGCACCAAATTCATGACCAACTTTTGCCATTGTTGCTCCATCTTCATCAAATAATTCAGTAGGAAAAGGGCCTGAACCCACTCTTGTTGTGTATGCTTTAAAAATTCCAAAAACTTCTCCAATCCTATTTGGTGCTACTCCTAAACCTGTACAAGCACCTGCAGCTGTTGTGTTAGAAGATGTTACAAAAGGATAGGTACCAAAATCAATATCTAATAAAGAACCTTGAGCACCTTCTGCTAAAATTGTTTTTTTGTCTTTAATAGCTTGGTTTAAAAACTCTTCACTATCAATAAATTGTAAAGTTTTTAACTTGTCTATTCCTCTACAAAACTCTGTTTCTAATTCTTTTAAATCATATTCTATTTGCACATCAAAGAATTCTAGCATTTTTATATGCTTTTCTGTTAGAGCATCGTATTTTTCTTTCCAATTGTCTAGTTCTAAATCTCCAACACGCATTCCGTTTCTACCTGTTTTGTCCATATAAGTTGGCCCAATTCCTTTTAAAGTAGAACCAATTTTGGCTTTTCCTTTAGAGGTTTCTGAGGCTGCATCTAATAATCTGTGTGTTGGTAAAATTAAATGTGCTTTTCTAGAAATTAATAATTTAGTGGTATAGTCTATATTATGTTTGTCTAAATTTTCTAATTCTTTTTTAAAGATAACAGGATCTATTACAACTCCATTTCCGACAACATTTAAAGCTGTTTTATGAAAAATTCCTGAAGGTATTGTGTGTAAAACATGTTTAAATCCATCAAAGATTAAAGTATGTCCTGCATTTGGACCTCCTTGAAAACGAGCAATGATGTCATAATTTTTGGTAAGTACGTCTACTATTTTACCTTTTCCTTCATCTCCCCATTGCAATCCTAGTAATAAATCTACAGCCATTTTTAGTTGTGTAATTGTTATATAGTTTAATTTTTGTTTATGTGTTTACTGGCAAGCTGCCAACTTGAATATTGTTACTTTTTCTTTGTTCCGTAAAAATAGAGTGAATGATTGTGTATATTGATATCAAATACTTCTTCTATTGTTTTTTTGATGATTTGAATTCTTGGATCACAAAACTCTTTTACATCTCCAGAATCTGTAAAAATAACGTGGTCATGGTTTTTATCAAAATAACTTTTTTCATAACGTGCCATAGATTGGCCATCAAATTGATGTTTTCTAACTAAACCACAATCTAAAAGTAAATCTATAGTATTATAAAGTGTAGCTCTACTAACTCTATAATTTTTATTTTTCATTTTAATGTAGAGAGATTCGATATCAAAATGCTCATCTGCATCATAAATTTCTTGAAGAATAGCATAACGTTCTGGCGTTTTTCTATGCTTATTTTCTTCTAAATATGTAGTAAATACTTTTTTTACTACTTCTTGATTTTCAAGAGAATTACTCATTTATAAATGATTTTTACGAAAAAACAAATTTACAGTTATTTCTTAATAAAAAAACGTTTTCATCTATATGTTATTTACAAAGTATTTGAACGCTCTACTTTTTTCATTCCCTCTATCTTATATAAACTTTTTATTAATTTATCTAATTGAGAGCTATTCTTGACTTTTATAGATATTTTACCGTCAAAAACACCATCATCTCCTTTAATATTTATACTGTTAATAAAAACTCCCATATTATTAGAAATGACTCTTGTAACCTCATTTGCCATTCCTTGATTGTCTACACCAGATAAATTTAAGATGGCTTTAAAGTCTTGTTTTGTAGAATCAATCCATTTTGCTTGTAAAATTCTGTATGCATAATTAGATTGTAATGATATAGCATTAGGACAATTCATTTTATGAATTTTTATTCCATCATTTATAGTTGTAAAACCAAAAACTTTATCTCCAGGAATTGGGTTACAACATTTAGATAATTTGTAATCTAACTTTTCTTCTTCTTTACCAAATACAAGAGCATCGTACTTGTGAGAAACTTCATCAGTTTCTACATGTTGTTTTTCTGCAGTATTTCTTCTTAGTTTTGATTTAAAAAAGTTTAAAATCTTACTGTTTCTTTGTGATACAAAAGTTTTTAAAAGGGTATTGTCTATAGCTCCATTTCCTATTCTATAAAATAAATCAAAACTTGTTTTTAGTTTAAAAAAGTTTACTAATTCGTTTGTAGTTTTTTCATTAAAAGGAATTTTTAAGTGGCGCAGTTTACGAACTAAAATTGCTTTTCCTTCTTCTGCAATAATCTTTTCTTCTTCTTTTAATGCAGTTCTAATTTTAGCTCTTGCTCTTGCTGTAATCACAAAATCTAACCATCTAGAATTTGGTTTGTTTGTTGCACTTGTAATTACTTCTATCTGATCTCCACTTTTTAACTTATGACTTAGTGGCATTAGTTTTCCATTAACTTTTGCACCTCTACATTTTAAACCTACATCTGTGTGTATAGAAAAAGCAAAATCTAAAGCAGTTGCATCTTTGGGCAATGATTTTAATTCTCCTTTAGGCGTAAAAACATAAATTTCTTTCGCATATAAATTCAGTTTAAAGTTTTCTACAAAATCAACAGCATTTAAAGAGTGAGTTTCAAGTGTTTCTTTTAATTTGTTTAACCAGTTTTCTAAACCATCTTCTTTGGTATTCCCTTGTTTGTATTTAAAATGCGCAGCATAACCTTTTTCTGCAATTTCATTCATTCTTTTAGAACGAATTTGTACTTCTACCCACTTAGCATCTGGACCAACTACTGTAATATGAAGAGCTTCATAACCAGTAGATTTTGGTTGCGAAATCCAATCTCTTAAACGTGTTGGGTTAGGTTTAAAATAATCTGTAACTATGGTATAAATTTTCCACGCATCAAATTTATCATCATTAGAATTGGGTTGGTAAATAATTCTAATTGCATACTTGTCATAAACTTCTTCAAAAGTTACATTCTGACTAATCATTTTCTTGCGAATAGAATAAATAGACTTGAAACGTCCTTTTATTTCGTAGTCAAAATTTTCTTTATCTAAACCAGCTTTTAAAGTATCTTCAAATCTTTTTAAATAATTTTTTTGATCTTCTTTACTTTCTTTTATCTTACTTAAAATACCATTATAAGCTTCTGGTTCTGTATACTTTAACCCTAAGTCTTCTAACTCTGTTTTTATATTGTATAAGCCTAACCTGTGTGCTAAAGGAGCATAAATATATAAGGTTTCTGATGCAATTTTTAATTGTTTATGAGGTGGCATTGCATCCATAGTTTGCATATTATGCAACCTATCTGCAATTTTTATTAAAATAACTCTAACATCGTCATTTAATGTTAAAAGCATTTTTCTAAAATTTTCTGCTTGTATAGAGGCGTCTTGTTTTTTATTAAGACGCGATATTTTAGTAAGTCCGTTTACTATTTTGGCAATGGTTTTACCAAAAAGATGTTCCATATCTTCTATGGTATACTCAGTATCTTCTACAACATCATGTAAGAGTGCAGAAGCAATAGATGTAGCATCTAAACCTATTTCATAGGCCACAATTTTAGCAACTGCAATTGGATGAAAAATATAAGGTTCACCTGTTTTTCTTCGCTGTTTAGAGTGTGCATCTACAGCAATATCAAAGGCTTTTCTTATCAAATCTTTATCGTCTTTAGACAAAACTTCATAAGTACCTTTTAGCAAATCTTTATAGCGATTTGCAATTTCTTTATTTTCTTCTTCTATGGTGGCTGTATATTCCAAAACTACAATAAAAATTAAGGTGTAAACTTTAAGTGAAAGTAGGAATAAGTATTTTAACAAACAAGGAAATACAGGATTTTTGAAATCAATTTTTCAAGGTTTGACAATAGCCAATTTATGCTCATTTTTTTTATGGCTGATAAAAAAAGAATTCTACTATTTAAATTACTTTTTTTTAAGAAGCGAATATTAAAGCAAATTTTAATTAAAAATTTTAAGTTAAGACTCTAAATTTTTAATTCTTTCCAACAAAGTTGGATGTGAATAATGCATAAAAACATAGGCTGGATGTGGTGTTAAATTACTTAAGCTATTTTTTGATAATTTCTTTAAAGAAGTTATTAAAGGCAATCCTTTAAATGTTTCTTTTGCATAATTATCTGCCTGATATTCAAATTTTCTAGACATATAATTCATAAACAACCCTGTAATTTGTGAAATTGGTGAATATAGAATTCCAAAAGCAATTAAGCCTATATGAAAACTTGGTACAGAAACACCTAAGGCTTCAGATAAAATAGGAGAATTGATAAAAAGTGATAAAATATATAACGTTAATCCTGTTAACAATACTGATGAAATCAAATTAAAAATAATATGCTTTTTTTTATAATGACCAACTTCATGTGCTAAAACTGCGACAATTTCTTCAGTTTCTAAATCGTTAATCAAAGTATCGTAAAGAGTAATTCTTTTTTGTGATCCAAATCCAGAGAAATAGGCATTTGCTTTTGTAGAGCGTTTAGAGCCATCAATAACAAAAATATTGTTAATGGTAAAGCCCACTTTTTTAGCGTATTTTTCTATAGATGACTTTAAACTCCCATCTTCTAATGGATTTTGTTTATTAAATAAAGGAACAATTAGTTTTGCATAAAACATATTCATAAATAAAGAAAAAACAGCAACCAGCACCCAAGCATATATCCAAAAGTTTTTACCAGTTAATTGATAAAACCAAATTACTAAAGATAATATACCACCTCCTAATAAAGCTGTTATAAATATTCCTTTAAGCTTATCTAACCAGAATGTTTTTTTTGTAGATTTATTAAAGCCAAACTTTTCTTCAATAACAAATGTGTTATAATAGGAGAGTGGTGTTGTAATGATTTCTGAAGCTAACATAATAATACCAAAGAAAATTAAAGCTACTAAAATTGGATGTTGTGTATAGCTTCTTGCAAAATTATCTACAAAACTAAATCCATCAAGAAAAAAGAAAGTTAATGTTAACAAAATTGTAACAAAGGAAGTAATATTAGAAAACTTTGCTGTTGTTTTTTTATATGCTTGCGATTTTTTGTACTCTTTTTCATCATAAACATCTTTCAATTTTTTAGGAATTTCTTTGTCAAAATACTTTTCATTTAATGTATCTAAAATTTTTTCAACAATAAAATTGACGATTAAAATAGTAATGATAATGTAAAATAGAGTAGTGGGTTGCATTTATAGTGTATTAATTAAAATTACAGTATTTATTATTTTTTATAATTTTTGCTTGCATAAATTGCAGCTCCAATAATACCAGCATTATTTTTAAATTTTGCAACCTTTATTGGCACACTTACAGTTAAATATTCTTTAAATTGATCGAACTTTTTACTAATTCCACCTCCTAAAATATACATTGAAGGTGTGTGCAATGTTTTTACATGGTTTAAGAAAAAATCCAATCTTTTAGCCCATTCTTTTAGAGATAAATCTTCTTTTTTCCTTACAGAATCTGCACAAAATTTCTCTATAATTTCTCCATTGGTATGATAAATTCTACCCAATTCTACATTGGGTATTAGTTTGCCATTATAAAAAAGACCAGAGCCAATACCTGTGCCAATAGTAACCACAATTACTTTTCCTTTTACATTTTTACCTGCTCCAAATTTTATTTCAGAAAAACCTGCTAAATCTGCATCATTACTCACGTAAAAAGGAATTCCACCACATTCTTTTTTAAAGAGTTTATCAACTTTTACATTTAACCATTCTTCACTTAAATTTCCATAGTGTTTGCATTGTCCATCTACAATAATTGTAGGAAAACAACATCCAACAGGTCCTTCCCATTCAAAATGTTTTACCATTTGTTTGACAACTTTAGCAACTGCTTTTGGTGTTGCAGGTTTTGGAGTGGGTATTCTATGTCTTTCTGATAAAAGTTCGCCATTTTTTGTATTAACAATAGCGGCTTTTATTCCAGTTCCGCCAATATCTATTCCTAGTGCTTTCATTATTTATTATATTTTAAAATCTCTTTGTCTTTTAGCCTCAAATAAAACAATTGCAGCAGCCACAGAAACATTCATAGAATCTATTTTGCCTTGCATTGGTATATTTATATTTTGAGTTGCTTTATTTCTCCAAATTTCTGATAAACCAGTAGCTTCTGTCCCCACAACAATTGCAGCTGCTTTGGTATAATTTTCTTTGTGATATTCGTTTGAGTTTTGTAATGTAGTTGCAAAAATAGAAATCTTTTTCTCTTTTAAAAAAGCAATAATTTCTTCTGATGTGCCCATAGCAATTTGATTTGTAAAAACACACCCCACACTTGAACGTATTATATTTGTGTTGTATAAATCGCTTTTGGGGTTTGCTATAAAAACAGCATCTATATTTGCAGCATCAGCAGTTCTTAAAAGTGCACCAATATTACCAGGTTTTTCAACACTTTCTGCTACTAAAATTAGAGGTTTTTTATTTTTAAACTGAATATCTTCTAAAGAGAAAGTTTTAGATTTTGTAAGTGCAACAATACCTTCTGTAGAGTTTCTATAAGCTATTTTTTGATAGACTTCTTTAGAAATTGAGATTCTGTTCACATTATCATTAAATAGATGTAGTACCTCATTTTCTGAAATTAAATCCTTATAATAAAGGATTGTATCAAATTCATAATTAGCAGAAATTGCTAAAGAAATTTCGCGTTTTCCTTCAATTAAAAACAAACCTTGCTTGTTGCGTTCACGAGATTTTTCTTGCAATTTTAGCAAGTTTTTTATAAAAGGATTTTGGATGCTTTTAATTTCTTTCATTACCTACAAATATACCTATTTATAGGTATTGATTAAATAAGGATTTGCAACAATATTTGTAATGTAGTTAACCTAATGAATTTGTCTTGAATTTTAAGAAAAAATACTGTGAAAAGGAAAAAGAAAATTTGATTTATTGTTGTTAACTTAATTGTATTGAAAAAGGCTCGTGATTCCTAATTTTTGGACACGAGCCTTTATTTTAAAAGTCTTATGTTATTTAGACTTGTACTTATTAGAATACCTTTTCCAAAGTTTGGTTTGATGTGTTTCTAAACTAATATCTCTACCTTGTATATAAGCTTTAGAAATTATGTTTCCTCTCATATCTAAAGCATCTCCTTGAGATATAAATAGTGTTGCATCTTTACCAACTGCTAAAGATCCAGCAAAAGAATCAATCCCTAAAATTTTAGCATTGTTTAAAGTAAGCAAAGAAACAGCAGCTTCTTTGTCTAAACCATGTGCAGCAAAAGTACCAGCATAAAATGGTAAATTTCTAGTATTCATTCTTTCCATTTGACCTTCCATACCTAAACCAACTAAAATACCTTTATCTGTTAAAGTTTTAGCTATTGTATATGTATAATCATAAGCATCATCCTCACTGTTTGGATTTCTATGAGGTCTTTCTAAAATTACTGGAACATTGTGTTTTACCAGCAAATCTGCAACATTTTCTGCTTCTTGACCATGTACTAAAACCAAATTATTTATACCAAGATTTTTGCAAATGGTAACTGCATCTGTAATTTCTCTT
The DNA here is from genome assembly GCF_058147165.1 of Polaribacter sp. 2305UL8-11. Classification (NCBI taxonomy): domain Bacteria; kingdom Pseudomonadati; phylum Bacteroidota; class Flavobacteriia; order Flavobacteriales; family Flavobacteriaceae; genus Polaribacter; species Polaribacter sp. 2305UL8-11. The sequence goes on from NZ_JBYVJW010000005.1 coordinate 78,875, forward strand.
TGACCACTAGCATGTATAAACAGTTTTTGTTGTCCATTAAACAATCCTTTCATAGCCTCAAAAGGAAGATTGGTTACAGCTCTATTTCCAGCTAAATAAACTTTTGCATTTTGTATGTATTGCTTAATTTTATCAACATTTTTAGCATAATTTTTATCTGCTTTCAATGCTGGATCTTCTCCTAACCACCATCTTCCGCTTGTAAAACTTCCAGGCCAATTTATATGTATGGCATCATCTCCTTTAATAGCTGCATCTTCCCAGTTCCAAGCATCTAGTTGTACTATAGAAGAAGTTCCAGAAATAATACCACCTCTTGGTGTAATTTGCGCCATTAAAACGCCATTTGGTCTCATAGATTCTACAATTTTGCTTTCTGCATTGTAAGCAATTAAACTTCTAATATGCGGATTTGTAGTTCCAATTTCTCTTTGATCATCACTTGCTTTTACTGCATCAATTTCTACCAAACCTAAAGAAGCATTGGCTGCAATAAATCCTGGGTATATATGTTTTCCTCTGGCATTTATTACAGTTCCTTGTCTAGCGATTTTCATCATTGCACTTCCTACAAAAGTAATTTTACCATTGTTAAACATAATGAGTGAATTTTCAATCACTTTTCCATTTCCTAAATGTGCAGTTGCTCCTTCTATAGATATTGCTGTAGTTTGCTTGTCTGCGGGTGTTTGTTGTGCGATAATGTTTCCTACTAAAAAGAACATTACCAAACTATATATTATTTTTTTCATCATTTCTAGCTTTTAAGTTCTTCTAAAGTGTCACATTCAAAATTTCTATCTTTTCTTTTCATAGGTGCTTGTGTTTTTCCACCACCCATTTTTTCTTTTAGCATCATATTTATTAGTCTGCTTTTTTCTTCTTTAATAGCTTTACGTTTTTTAACATCTTCTTGTCTATCAAAAAATACTTTACCTTCTATAATTGTCTTTTCTACTTTAGCATATATAGACATTGGATGATTGCTCCATAACACAACATCTGCATCTTTACCAACTTTTATACTACCTACTTTATCATCTATATGTAATAATTTAGCAGGGTTAATGGTAACCATTTTCCATGCTTCTAACTCAGACATTCCACCATATTTTACTGTTTTTGCAGCTTCTTGATTTAAACGTCTAGACATTTCTCTGTCATCAGAATTAATTGCAACTAAAACTCCTGCATTGTGCATAATTGCTGCATTATATGGGATAGCATCATTTACTTCATATTTGTATGCCCACCAATCTGAAAAAGTAGAACCACCAACACCATGTTTGGCCATTTTATCTGCAACTTTGTATCCTTCTAAAATATGTGTAAACGTATTAATTCTAAATCCAAAACGCTCAGCAACCTTCATTAACATGTTAATTTCTGATTGTACATAAGAGTGGCAAGAAATGTAACGTTCTCCGTTTAAAATTTCTGCCAAGGTTTCCATTTCTGCATCTTTTCTGTATGGTTTTCCACTTTTCTTTAAAGCATCATACGCTTTTGCTCTTGTAAAATAATCTACAAACATTTGTTCAACTCCCATTCTGGTTTGCGGAAAACGTGTTCCATTAGGGCTTCTAGATTGCTTTACATTTTCTCCCAAAGCAAATTTTATAAATTTAGGAGTGTTGTTGTAAATCATATTGTTAGCATTTTCTCCCCATTTTAGTTTGATGATTGCAGAACGTCCTCCAATTGGATTTGCAGAACCATGTAAAATTTGAGCAGATGTTGTTCCTCCAGAAAGGTTTCTGTAAATATTGATATCATTAGGGTCTATAACATCTTCTATAGTAACTTCTGCAGATGAGTTTTGTGCCCACTCATTAATAGCAGAAGCTGCAATATGTGAATGTTCATCTACGATACCAGCAGTTAAATGTTTACCTGTTCCATCTATTTCTGTAGCTCTTCTAGCTCTAATATTTTTACCAATTTGAGCTATTTTACCATCTTTTAAAAGGACATCTGTGTTTTCTAAAATCCCAGCATCTTCACTAGTCCAAACTGTTACATTTTTAATTAAAAGAGTTTCTGTTTTTGGTAAACTATAATTTCCGAAACCTAAATTTGGGTAAGAAACTGGTAAGACAGTTACTTCTGAATCTGTTTTTTTCTTGCTACTTTTCTTTTTATCTTTTTTAGAAGCTTTTTTAGTAGCAGTCCAGACAGTTTCATTTTCTTGGCTATCAAAAGCTTTACCTTGAATTACACTAGAGTTAGCATCTACTTTTCCTAAAATTCTTGTGTAGGTGCCATTATCATTTATAGTAATAGAAATCCAATCATTTTTAAATGAAAATTTAGATTTTACTTTTTTATCACCTAGTTTAAGGCTTCCACTTTGTTTGGCACCTTTTCCAGAAATTGTTAGGTTGTAGGTTTTATTATTGACAGATAAATCATATTCTCCAGAAATGTCTGTAATATTCATATCATTCACTATATTTCTGTCTCCTTGAACCCAGTTTTCATAAATGGTTGTTTTGGCGTCAAAAACATCACCAGAAGTTATAATAAAGTTTGCTTGACTGCCTTCATTTAGATTTCCAATAGTGTTATTACCAATAATTTGGGCTGGGATAGAAGTTAAAGCAGCTAAGGCTTTTTCTCTATCAAAACCATATTTTATGGCTTTCTGTAAGTTTTTATGGAAAGATTTTACTGATTTTAACTTATGTGTAGTTAATGCAAAATTAACACCATTTTTAGAGAGTACGCTTAAATTAGAAGGTTCTTGATTCCATTTACGCATATCTCTTAAAGAAATTTGTTTTGCTAACAATGGGTTAGAAACATCGTAAGCCATTTTAAAATTAATTGGAATAATAAAATTAGCATTGGTTGCTTTAATATCATTTATGTTTTCATATTCTTCTCCACTTCCAACAATGGTGTACTGAATACCAAATTCATCGCCAACTTTATCAGCTCTTAAAGCATCTAAATTGTTACCAGTTTCAAAAATTTGGACTAAGTTTTTGTTTCTATTTAACGCTTCTAGTGCTAAATCTTTGTTTTTCATATTACCATTTGCATACCAAGCAGCATCATTATATGTTTGACGAATTAAAGCCATAGCTCCCATTCTAGAACCAGGATACAATTGTCTAGATTTATTACTCTTGCTAAATGATAAAAATTGAGCAGATTTATCGTCTATAATTCTGTAAGAATCTGTAGAATTAGGATTTAAAGCAACTAACAACCCATTTCCACGAATAATTCCATCATGCAAATGTGTATTAACAACTCCAAAACCAGCATTTATAAGCCCTTTTGCTTTTCCAGTATCAAACTTAAATTCGCTTATTGGGTTTGTTTCTGGTCTAATATGATCGTTCCAATAATAGCCCTGACGTTCTGCAGCATATTGTGCACCATCAAAACCACCACCTCTTTGTCTTTTTGGCTTTTTAATTCCAAAATCTGTATAAATATCTATAAATGATGGATAAATATTTTTACCAGAAACATTAATTGTTCTAGCTCCTTTAGGTATTTTAACAGACCTACCAACACTAACTACTTTACCATTTTTAATTAATAAAGTACCTTTTTTAATCACCTTATTTGGTGTTACATATATAGTTGCATCTGTAAAAGCAACCACATCATTTTTTGTAATTTTTACCCCACTGTCTGTAGGGAAATAATCTTGCGCTTGCAAAGTTGAAAGCGATAAGAAAAAAAGTAATAGAAATAGTTTTTTCATAAAGTTTGAATTAATTGAATAGACTATAAATTTATTGATACCCTTTTTATAATATGTTAAAAGCAGATTTTTTAACAAAATTTTAAGGAAATTAGATTCTTCTTGAAGTCTCAAAATAAGTAATTAATAAGTCTACTACATAGTTGTAAGATTTAATGCCTTTATTTTGTTTATTAGCCTTTAAATAAGCATTATACCCTTTTTTTACAATCGGTTCAAAAGGGTTTTTATACTGTTGCCAAAAATTATAACTTACATTAAAATCTTTAGAAATACCTTTATTTACAGTTTGCCAAAGTTTTTTATACAAGTTTTGATCTCTTTTTTTAATTTCTGAAATACAATACGCAAAAGCCATTCTATAGCTAGCGTATTTAAAATAAACATCATTATTATAATTAGCAGCCAAAAAACCTATAAAATTAGCCTCATTTTCTGCAGCAAAACCAATTTGATGCGCCATTTCATGACAAACTGTAGTTGGATAGCCTGTTTTTGGAATTCTATCATTTACCTGTGCTTCTCCTGTTAACGGATTCAAATAACCAGAAGTTCCATTATAGGCTTGTAACAAACTCATTAAAGAACTTTTTACAGATTTATACTTGTATTTTAATTGTGGAAAATCTGCTTCCAGATTTTTATATCCAGCAACTGCCATTTTATACATTTCTTTTTGATGATAATTGTTTTCAACTTTTACAGTATCGTTTTTTGTGATTTTATATTGATAAAAATTTAGTTGCTCAATAATGGTTTCTGTTACTTTTTGAAGCTGTGTTGTAGTATATTTTGTTTGTTTATAATTCAAATTTTTCGCCAAAGGCTCTCTATAATAATTCAAACCCCAAAAAAGATAAAAACAACAATAAATGATTGATAAAATTGCAGTAAAATGAATAATTTTGTGAAGAAATTTTTTAAAACGAGTTTTTATCAATCGATATAAAAAACGAAGAAAAAGAAACACTAAGAAAGCAAGTAAAACATCACCAAAAGAAAAAGGAATCCAACCCAAAATAATTCTTAAAAAAGAAGAAATGTAAAGGTAAATTCCATTAGAATAATAGGTTTCTATAAATGCAGGATTTTTGGCAGCAAATTGCACTAACAATACCTGAATTGGTAGAAAAATAGTTAGAAAAAGATGTTTTTTATTAAATTTCATTTGGGTAAAAATAAGAATTCAAAATAGAAGTTGACTGGTTATTAACAAGATAATAACAATTTAGTTTACAATACTTGTCAACAAATAAAAGTTATTATTTATAAATATCTAACAAAGTAAAAAAGTACATTTGTAGCAATGGAAAAAACGACTCCCATAGTTGGAAAAAAGATAGATAAATCAAGAATAATAAGTCTTGAAAAAGGTAAAATTCCTCCACAGGCATTAGAATTAGAAGAGGCTGTGCTAGGAGCAATGATGATTGATAAAAAAGGAATTGATGATGTAATTGATATTTTACATTCAGATGCTTTTTACGATGCAAAACATCAAGAAATTTATGCAGCTATTTACGAATTGTTTCAAAATTCACAGCCTATAGACTTATTAACAGTTTCTAACTTGTTGAAAAAGAATGGCAAATTAGAAATGGTTGGTGGCGATTTTTACTTAATTCGATTAACACAAAAAGTAGCTTCTTCTGCGCATATTGAGTTTCATGCAAGAATCATTTTACAAAAATACATTCAGCGTAAATTAATTAGTATTTCATCAGAAATCATAGAAAGTTCTTATGATGAAAGCACAGATGTTTTTGACTTATTGGATGAAGCAGAAGGGAAGTTGTTCGAGGTTACTCAAGGAAATTTAAAAAAGAGTTCTGAAGATGCAGGATCTTTGGTAAAACAAGCCTTAAAAAAGATTCAAGAAATTGGAAATCAAGAAGGAATGTCTGGTTTGGCAACAGGTTTTACAAAACTAGATGCTTTAACTTCTGGTTGGCAACCTTCAGATTTAATTATTATTGCAGCACGTCCAGGTATGGGAAAAACGGCTTTTGTAATTTCGATGGCAAAAAATATGGCAATCGATTTTAATCATGCAGTTGCTGTATTTTCTTTAGAGATGTCTTCTGTACAGTTAATTACACGTATGATTTCTTCTGAAACTGGCTTAACATCAGAAAAATTAAGAAAAGGAAATTTAGAACCTCATGAATGGGAGCAATTAAATGTAAAAGTTAAAAAACTATCTGATGCACCTATTTTTATTGATGATACACCATCACTTTCAATTTTCGATTTACGTGCAAAAGCAAGACGTTTAGTTTCTCAGCATAATGTTAGAATCATTGTAATTGACTATTTACAACTGATGACAGCTGGAGGAAATGGAAAAGGTGGAGGAAATCGTGAGCAAGAAATTTCTACAATATCTAGAAACTTAAAAGCATTGGCAAAAGAACTGTCTGTGCCTGTTATTGCTCTTTCTCAATTATCAAGGGCTGTAGAAACTCGTGGAGGAAGCAAAAGACCTTTATTATCAGATTTACGTGAATCTGGAGCTATTGAGCAGGATGCAGATATTGTATCGTTTATTTTTAGACCCGAATATTATGGTATGACAGAATGGGATGATGATGAGCATACACCATGTGAAGGTCAAGGAGAATTTATTGTAGCTAAACACAGAAATGGTGGTTTGGATAATATCCGATTAAAATTTACGGGTCATTTAGCTAAATTCTCTGATTTAGAAGAAGGTTTTAGTAGTGAATTTCAATCTTCTATGAATGCAGATTTCCCTGATGATGTTTTTCCAGACCAAAGAATTGAACCTAAAGATGCTTTTGGTGATGATGATGTGCCATTTTAACTCATAAAGATTTTATAAAATTATAGAAATACACAATTGCTAAAAAGTAATTGTGTATTTTAGTTTTTATTATGAAAAAAATAATTTTAGTTTTAATTTTTTTTATCATCTCAACCTCAACTTGGGCATCATTTATATATGTCCCAATGAGTCATGATAATCAGAAAAATCATTTAAAAGCGTACGGAATTGTCTATTTTTCTTTAGAGGCAGGTTTAAAATCAAAATGGTTGTTAAACTATGATGGAGGTGCATTTTTAATTGAAAACAATAAAATTGTAGAAAACGAATGTAAAATTAGAGGTGTTTCTTATCAAGTAATTTCTGATGCAAAAGCGAGTTTAATCTTGCAAGAAATTTCATCACCATCATCAAATCAAGAAGCTGTTACTTTAGAAAAAGCACCAAAAATTGCAGTGTATTCTCCAAAAGATAAAATGCCTTGGGATGATGCTGTAACTATGGTATTAACGTATGCAGAAATTCCTTTTGACGTTATTTACGACCAAGAAGTGTTAGAAGATAAACTTCTTCTGTATGAATGGTTACATTTGCATCACGAAGATTTTACAGGTCAATATGGTCGTTTTTACGGTTCTTTCAGAACTGCTCCATGGTACATAGAAGGCAAGCAGAGAGCAGAAAAGTTGGCAAAAGAATTGGGGTATTCTAAAGTTTCGCAAGAAAAATTAGCAGTTGCCAAAAAAATTAGAGACTATGTAATAGGTGGGGGGTTTATGTTTGCCATGTGCTCTGCAACCGATAGTTTTGATATTGCATTATCTGCAGAAGGTGTAGACATTGCAGAAGCTATGTTTGATGGAGATGCTTCTGAACCCAATTATCAATCTAAAATAAATTACAATAAAACCTTTGCTTTTAAAGATTTTCAGTTAATTAGAAATCCAACTATTTACGAGTTTTCTTCTATAGATATGACAAGGAAACGTAAAATTCCTAAAACATCAGATTATTTTTCTCTAGTAGAATTTTCTGCAAAATGGGATCCTGTTCCAACTATGTTAACACAAAACCATACAGTTTTGGTAAAAGGTTTTATGGGACAAACCACTTCGTTTGATAGAAATACCGTAAAAAGTAATGTATTGGTTTTAGGAGAAAATAAAGTAAATAGAGAAGCAAGATACATACATGGAACCAAAGGAAAAGGAATGTTTACGTTTTATGGAGGACATGATCCAGAAGATTATACACACAGAGTTGGTGACCCAAAAACCGAGTTAGATTTGCACCCAACTTCTCCAGGTTATCGTTTGATATTAAATAATGTTTTGTTTCCTGCTGCAAAGAAAAAAAAGCAGAAAACGTAAGATATTTAATGTCATTTTAAGCAAAATATAATGTAGCCCAAAAATCTCATTGTTTTAAAATGACTCATTAAAAAGAATTAAAATAATATAGATTTAAATCTTAGATTTCTCCACAAGATTAAAATGACAGTTATAAAATTTAACTGTTAATAAAACTTCAATAAATATTCTTTAAAATCCATACAAATTCAATCACTTTTGTATTTTTGCGATTAACAAAATAATTACAATGCCAACAACACAACAATTACAAGATTTTACGCAACAAGTTCGTAGAGATATTTTACGTATGGTTCATAAAGTAAATTCTGGTCATCCTGGAGGTTCTTTAGGCTGTGCAGAGTTTTTTACTTGCCTATATCAAGAGGTAATGGATTATTCTACAGATTTTACGATGGATGGAAAAAATGAAGATTTATTTTTCCTTTCTAACGGACATATTTCACCAGTTTATTACAGTGTTTTGGCACATAGCGGTTTTTTTCCAGTATCAGAATTATCAACATTTAGATTGATAGATTCTCGTTTACAAGGACACCCAACAACACATGAAGGTTTAGAAGGAGTTAGAATTGCTTCTGGTTCTTTAGGGCAAGGAATGTCTGTAGGAATTGGTGCTGCAGAAGCTAAAAAATTAAATGGAGATGATAAATTAGTATATACTTTACATGGTGATGGAGAATTGCAAGAAGGGCAAAACTGGGAAGCAATTATGTATGCATCTGCAAAAAAAGTTGATAATTTAATAGCCACAATAGATTTAAATGGAAAACAAATTGATGGTGCTACTGATGATGTATTGCCAATGGGAAGCATCAAAGCAAAATTTGAAGCTTTTGGTTGGGATGTTTTAGAAGTAGAAAAAGGGAATGATATTGAAGCTGTTTTAGCTGGTTTAGCAGAAGCAAAAGCTTTAACAGGCAAAGGAAAACCAATATGCATTTTATTGCACACAGAAATGGGCAATGGAGTAGATTTTATGATGCACACGCATGCATGGCATGGAAAAGCACCAAATGATCAACAATTAGAAAGTGCTTTAGCTCAAAACCCAGTAACTTTAGGAGATTATTAGTAAAACTTAATTTTAAAATGTCTGAAAGACATTTTTAAAATTATAAGTTGAACTAATCCTGAATTTATTTCAGAATCTATAAATATAAAAGAGCTTTTCAATATTTTGAAATGCTCTTTTTTATGTTTTTATTTTGATTTCAACTGTAATAATAGCTTTATATTTACGACTCATAAATTTTAATTTTTAGTATAATATATGAAAATAGGGATTGTTTGTTACCCAACATTTGGTGGAAGTGGAGTGGTTGCTACAGAATTAGGAATGGCTCTAGCAGATAAAGGTCATGAGGTTCATTTTATTACTTACAACCAACCAGTTCGTTTAGATTTTCTTTCTCATAAATTGCATTTTCATCAAGTAGTAATTGAAGAGTATCCGCTGTTTGAATACCAGCCTTATGAATTGGCATTATCAAGTAAAATGGTAGAAGTTGTAAGAAAATATGAACTGGAAGTTTTACATGTACATTATGCAATTCCACATGCTTATGCCGCTTTTATGGCAAAACAAATGTTAAAAGAAAAAGGGTTAAATGTTAGAGTTGTAACCACTTTACATGGTACAGATATTACTTTAGTTGGAAGTCATCCAACCTATAAAACAGCTGTAGAATTTAGTATTAATAATTCTGATGTTGTAACTTCAGTTTCTAATAATTTAAAAGAAACAACCAATAAATTATTCAACATTACACAAAATATACAAGTAGTTTATAATTTTATTGATACAGAAAAGTACGATAATGCTCATAAAGAAGAATGTAAAAGAAGTGCATTGGCAAAACCCAATGAAAGAATTTTAACACATATTAGTAACTTTAGACCTGTAAAAAGAGTAGAGGATGTAATTAGAGTTTTTGCTCAAGTAACTAAAGAAATTCCTTCTAAACTGTTAATGATTGGAGAAGGTCCAGAAAAAGTTAAAGCTAAGAAGTTGGCAAAAGAATTAAAAATTTCAAACAATGTTTTCTTTTTAGGAAATAGTACAGAAGTGGCTAAAATTTTATGTTACACAGATGTGTTTTTGTTACCATCTCAAACAGAGAGTTTTGGTTTGGCAGCTTTAGAAGCAATGGCTGCTGGTACAGCTGTAATCTCTACAAATACTGGTGGTTTGCCAGAAGTAAATATACAGGGTAAAACAGGTTATTTAAGTAATTTAGGAGATGTTAAAGAAATGGCTAAAAATGCAATTTCAATTTTAAAAGACGATGCAACTTTAGATAAATTTAAACAAAATGCTAAAGAACATACCAAACAATTTTCTTTAGAAAACATTTTACCAGTTTATGAAGATATTTATAAATCTTGTTATAAAAGTAAAGTATAATTTAAAAAAAAAGGCTGTCTGAAAAGTATTAAAATTTGTCATTTCGACTGTAATGGAGAAATCTTATTTATTCAAAATCAATTACATAGATTTTTCGAAAAAGCCTGTCTTGAGCGAAGACGAAAGGCTCAAAATGACAGATAAATTTACTTTTAAGACAACCTCTTTTTATTACTTCCAACTTTGTCTTGTAACCTTTTTTTATTTTCCAAAAAGACCACCAAGCAAACCACCTAGTCCTCCTTTTTTCTTGCTTCCACCTAACACCATTCCAGCAACATCATCTATAACACTTCCATCACCATCTGCATCTAATATTTTTTCTAAGAAGCTTTGCTCGTTTTTAGTTTCATTACCCCCTAATAAGCCACCTAAAAGACCAGTTAAGTCACCAGAATTATGCACATTTTGTTCTCTTTTTTGCTTACCTAAAACTCCCATTAAAATAGGAGCAGCAACTTTTAAAATATTAGCTACAGAACCAGCATCTATACCCGCTTTTTGGCTAATAACTTTTTCTACACCTTGTTTTTTACTTCCTAAAATATGACCTAAAATACTATCTCCATCTTGTTTTACAGCTTCATCAACTCCACCACCAAATAAACTACCAAGATTATCTAAAATACTACCATCGTGTTTGCTAGATAAAGCTCCCATTAAACCCTCTGCACCTTCTGGAGTAGAAGCATTTCTTTCCATAGCTTTCATTAACACTGGCAAAGCCATTGTTAATACACTATTTGTTTTGTTTGAGTCATTTCCTGTAGAACCTGCTACACCAGAAACAATTTGTTTTCCTAAATCACTATTTAATAAGTCTAAAATACCTGCCATTTTTATGTTTTTAATAATTAATATGAATGTTTTCTAAAAATATGACACAATATACAAATAAAGTCACTTAGGTTTTTATTTTTTTTTTATCTTTCAAATTCTTATAAATTTTTAAAATAATAGATGAAAAAAATAGCATTACATTGGAAAATATTAATTGGAATGGTATTAGGTATCATTTTTGGTTTTATTATGAATACTGTAGATGGAGGCAAAGACTTTGTTACAGATTGGATTAAACCATTTGGAACCATATTTATAAACCTATTAAAATTAATTGCAGTTCCATTAATATTAGCATCATTAATAAAAGGAATTTCCGATTTAAAAGATATTTCTAAAATAAAAAAAATGGGGCTAAGAACCATTACAATTTATGTAGGTACAACTTTAGTTGCTATTATTATAGGTTTGGGTATTGTTAATTTAGTAAAGCCAGGTGCAGGAATGTCTGCAGATACTATAGAAAAAATTAAATCTAAATACGAAACTTCATCAGGTGTAACAGATAAATTAGCAAAAGCATCTGCACAAAATGATGCAGGACCTTTACAAGCTTTAATAGATATTTTTCCAAGTAATATATTTCAATCATTTGTTGATGCAAGTATGTTACAAATCATCTTTTTTGCAATGTTTGTAGGTATTTCTTTGTTACTAATACCAGAAAAAAAAGCAAAACCATTAGTAGATTTCTTTGATTCTTTAAACGAAATGGTAATGAAAATGGTAGATTTAATAATGCTTTTTGCACCTTATGCTGTTTTTGCTTTGTTGGCAAATGTAATTATTGCTTTTGATGATACTGAAATTCTTTTAAAACTTTTGGTTTATGCATTATGTGTAATTGGTGGCTTAGTTATAATGATAGGTTTCTACTTATTATTAGTAAGTTTTTACACCAAAAAATCTCCTATGTGGTTTTTAAAGCAAATTAGTCCAGCACAATTATTAGCATTTTCTACAAGTTCAAGTGCAGCTACTTTACCTGTAACAATGGAAAGAGTAGAAGAACATTTAGGAGTAGATAAAGAAGTTTCTGGTTTTGTTTTACCAGTTGGAGCTACTATTAATATGGATGGAACAAGCTTATACCAAGGTATTGCAGCAGTTTTTATCATGCAAGTAATTTGGCCAGAAGGTTTGACATTTTCTAATCAATTAGTTATTATTTTAACAGCACTGTTAGCATCTATAGGTAGTGCAGCTGTGCCAAGTGCAGGTATGGTAATGTTAGTAATTGTATTAGAATCTATTGGTTTTCCTGCAGAATTATTGCCTATTGGTTTAGCTTTAATTTTTGCGGTTGATAGACCTTTAGATATGATGAGAACTACTGTAAATGTAACAGGAGATGCTACAGTTTCTATGCTAGTAGCTAAATCTTTAGGCAAATTGCATGATCCTAAACCAAAAGAATGGGATGATAATTATGATAAAGTAAAATAAATATCAATAAAAAATAGTATTTTTAGACATCAATAATTAATTTTATTGATGTCTTTTATTTTTGAACAAACTTAATTTTTAACTATGAATATTTGCTTTTTAATGTATCCTTGGGAAAGTATAAAATCTCCTGAAAACGATACATCTTTAACTATTATACACGAATGTGCAAAACGTGGTCATGGAGTTGCAATCTGTACACCTTCTAACTTAACTATTAGAAATAGTGTTACCAATGCTTTTTGTACCATTTTAAATAGATTAGACAAAATACCAAGCAATATTAAAACCTACTATAATAAAACAACCACAAGAGAAGAAATGCTTCCTTTGGCAGGTTTCGATGTTATTTTTATGCGTGCAGAACCACCTTTAGATCCTTTAATGCTAAATTTTTTAGACTCTGTAAAAGATGATGTTTTTATCATTAATTCTGTACAAGGAATGCGTGAAGCTAACAACAAGTTATACACAGCCGTTTTTGAAGACCCAAATAATGAGATTATTCCTGTTACACACGTATCAAAAAACAAAGATTATTTAGTAAGAATGATTGAAGAGTCTCCTTCTGATAAAATGATTTTAAAACCTTTAAATGGTTTTGGAGGTTCTGGAGTAATTTTAATTGAAAAATCTGCAATGGGTAACATTAACTCTTTGTTAGATTTTTATATTAATAAAGGTGATGGAGACTCTGATTATGTAATTTTACAAGAATATATAGAAGGTGCAGACCAAGGAGATGTAAGAGTTTTGATTTTAAATGGAGTTCCTATTGGTGCAATGAGAAGAATTCCTGGAGATAAAGATCATCGATCAAATGTTTCAGCAGGAGGTACCATTGCAAAGCATAAACTAACTGCAGAAGAAAAGAAATTATGTGAAAAAATTGGGCCAAAGCTTGTAAAAGACGGACTTTACTTTGTGGGTATTGATGTTATTGGAGGCAAATTAGTAGAAGTAAATGTAATGTCTCCAGGAGGAATTACATACATGAATAAAGTATACAAAACAAGAATTCAAGAAAAGGTAGTCAACTTTATGGAGAGTAAAGTATTAGAAAAAGAAGCTGCTTTTAGACGTAAATCAACTTTAAAAAAATTAGTTGATGATGCTTAGAATTTAGTTGGTAGTATTCAATATTAGTTTTCAGTCGATAAATAAGATATTATTTTAACGAAGAATGAGTAAAAATTTCAACTTTAGAATATGTCCATAAAATTAAATAATCCTTTAGTTTCTGTAGATTGGTTGTACAATCATTTAAATAATAAAGATGTATTTATTTTAGATTGCACCATTCCAAAAGTAACCGCAAATAAAAACAATTTTACTACAGCAGAAAAACAACAGGTTAAAGGCGCAATTTTCTTTGATATTAAGAGTGTTTTTTCTGATAAAAATGCAGAATTTCCTAACACAGTTTTATCACCAAAAGAATTTGAAGAAAAAGTCCAAGAATTAGGCATTAATAAAGACAGTACACTTATTTGTTATGATGATTTAGGAATTTATTCATCACCAAGAGTTTGGTGGAATTTTAAATTAATGGGATTTAATAATATTGCTGTTTTAGATGGAGGTTTGCCTAAATGGAAAGCTAAAAATTATCCAACAGAAAAACCTCAAAATCAAAAATCTAAAAAAGGAAATTTTAGAGTTAACTATCAACCCCAAAAAATAAAATACACTAAAGATGTTCTTGCTGCCATTAATAATAAAAAAACAGCAATTTTAGATGCTCGCTCAAGAGGTAGATTCTATGCAGAAGCCCCAGAACCAAGAAAAGGTGTAAAAAGCGGACACATTCCTAATTCTATGAATTTGCCATATTCCGAAATTTTAAATGATGGAATGCTAAAATCAAAAGAAGAATTAAAAATAATTTTTAATCAATTAACCGCAAATAAAGAGGAAATTATATTTTCTTGCGGAACAGGAATTACAGCCTCTGTTTTAGATTTAGCAGCAGAAATTGCAGAAATAAAAAACTATGCAGTATATGATGGTTCTTGGACAGAATGGGGTTTAACAAATAATTTACCAATAGAAATAAAATGAGTATAAATTGGACAAGAAAAGAGTTTTTAGCTTACGTTTTGCTATATGCAGCACATTGCAATCATTTTGAAACGAAAGAGGAAGAAAACTATATTTTATCTTTAGTTGATGAGAACACGTTTCATAAAATCCATACAGAAGTGGTGGTAGATTCAGATGAAGATAATTTAAATAAAATACAACAATATGTCTCAGAAAATAAATTCAATCAAGAAGAAAAAGAAGCGCTTTTAAGAGAAATTAAAAATGTTTTTTTTGCAGATGGTTCTGTAGATGTTATTGAAAAGAAAGTATTTAGCATTTTAAAAAAAATAATTGGTTAGTTATGCAAAGATTATCCATAGAAAAAATAATTCAAAAAATAGAAAACGAAGAAACTTTTGAAGCAGTTTCTAAAGATTATTCATTCACTATTAAAATTGATGAATATGTGCATTATGCATGTGCAGCTGTTCATGATGGTCATCAATTTAGAAAAGAATTATGGGATAATTGTTTGCATACAGAATATGAACGCTGGTTTGAAGAAGATCCAGAAACCAAAGAAATGATAAAAAGTCATCCAATTGTAATTGCTGGTTGTGATTCTCGTTTTGAATACGATTTAAATAGAGCTCCTAAAACTGCCATTTATGAAGATGCTTGGGGTAAAAAGCTTTGGAAAAACCCTTTATCAAAAGAAATGCATACAAAAAGTTTAGAAAAACATGCAAATTTTTACAAAGTAGTTCATGCTTTAATTTCTAAATTAGAAGAAAAATTTGGAGTTTGTATTGTGTACGATATGCATTCTTATAATTGGAGACGTTGGACAAGAGAAGTGCCCACTTGGAATTTAGGAACAGGTAATATTGATAATCATAGATTTGGCAATGAAGTAGAATCTTGGAGAAAAATTCTTGGAAAAATGAAGTTTCCAAAAAATATAAAATCGACATCTTTGATAAACGATACTTTTCAAGGAAATGGTTATTTCTTAAAATACATTACCAATAATTTTAATAATACATTGGTGCTAGCAACAGAAATTGCAAAAGTATATTGTGATGAATTAGCACAAATTATGTATCCAGAAGTAGTTGCAGCTGTAGAAAAATATTTAAAAACTGCGTTAAAAGATCATGCAGATGCTTTTTATACTACACATAAATTGTAATTTTGCATTTCGCTTTTAGATATTGAATTATGAAGGATGCTGTTTCTATAAAAAATGAAAAATTATTTGAAATTGATCATAAAATTGATGCTTTAGTCAAGAAGATTGAGATGCTCAATTATGTCAACCCAAACAATATAGAATCAGAAAAAGAAAAGTTTTTTAATTCTAAGTATTTAACAGACCCCAAATTTACCTATCCAAAAAGAGATTTTGATAAATTTTCCTTGCACAAAGAGTTTTTTGCTTTAAAAATTGATGATATAGAAGATGAACGTTTGCGAGATTTCTATGAAGACATTATTTATTTTTATTCAGGATTAATACAGTGTATAGAAACCATTGGAAAAGGTAAACGTTTTTATTACAACAGTTTACGTTCTTTTGGGACACCTACAGAGCAAGATGTAGAAAACGCAAAATTTATTTTGCATTTTGAGAGCGAAGATGCCAACTCAGAAATATTTAAACCCAAGTATAAAGCATCAGAATCACATCATTTTTTTAGAGAATATTCTGAAAAGTATGATTTTAGTTACAGCATAAAAAACTCTTCTGCAATGGGTGCTATTGCAATGGTTTCTAATAGTATTCAAGCTTTGGTGTTGAATGAAAATCACCTATTTTCGGATAATGAAATTCATGTATTGACCAATCATGAAATTGGAGTACACATGGTAACTACCATGAATGGGATGCTACATCCACTAAAAATATTTTCCCATGGTTTTCCAAATAACGAAGAAACCCAAGAAGGATTAGCTGTTTTTAGCGAATACATGTCAGGCAACTTAACCATAAAACGTTTAAAAGAATTGGCATACAGGGTTTTAGCAGTAGATAGTTTAGCTAAAGGATATTCGTTTTCAAGAACTTTTCGTCTTTTACATAATGCGTATGATTTGGATAGAGAAGAAGCTTTTTATATTGCTGTACGTGCACATAGAGGAGGAGGGTTTACCAAAGATTATCTCTATTTAACAGGACTAAAAAAGATTTACGACTATCATCAAAATGGTAAAGATTTAAGTTTGTTATTAACAGGAAAAGTTTCTTTAGAGTTTGTTAATGATATTAAATACATGATTGATAACAAATATGCCATTAACGCGAAACACATAACAGATTCTTACGCAGAAAACAAAAATAGCAATAAAACTGTAGATTTTATTTTAAGAAATTTAAAGTAAAGTCTGTTTTGTTTAAGTCTTCTTTGTTTTAACAAAAATAAAGAGGCTGTCTAAAAAGTAATTAAGTATGTCAAACTGAGCTTGTCGAAGTTTTATAATTCATTGATTATCAATTATATTTCGACAAAACCTGTCTTTTGCGAAGACGAAAAGCTCCTTATGACAAGTAGTTAATTTTTTGGCTTTTCAGACAGCCTCTTTTAAATTTATTTTTTACTAGTTATTTTGCAACTAAAAACTTTATTGAAACAAGTTCTAAAGTATTTATCTTTTCTACTGTATGAGCAGTTTCTTTACTGTAAGTAAACACACAAGTTTCATTAGACATAAAAGATGTGCAATTTGTGCTATTCATAATATAATTCTTACTAGACTCAACACCATCTTTTCTAATTATAAAAATGGGTAAACCCTCAACAGATTTAGCATTATTATTTGTTAGTTTCACTTCAAAATCTAGTTTAGAAGTATCATTACCAGTATCTGGAATAAAGTTGAAACTAATTATTTCAAAAGTAAAATTTGGTAGCACTTCAGAAACATTAAGCAGAGAAGAAAGATCATAATCACAAGGAAGATCTATCCAATAAGAAGGTTCAAAAGTAAAACCAGAGGCAGTTTTTACAACATTATCTGGTACTGTAACTCTATCTACACAACCATTATTTTGCGAACAACCTACAATAAAAAAAAGCAAAAAAAGAAAAAAATACTTTTCAGTTTTCATAAAGGTAAATTACTTTGCTGGTAAAATCTTACCAACACATTCACCAAAACCAATACGAACTTTATCATTTTTACAATGTGCACGCATAATTACAGTATCATTGTCATTAATAAATTTACGTGTTGTGCCGTCTTTTAAAGTTATAGGGTTTTGACCACGCCAAGTCAATTCTAACATAGAGCCATAACTATCTTTTGTTGGACCAGAAATGGTTCCAGAACCCATCATATCTCCAGCTTCTACAGGACATCCATTTACTGTATGGTGTGCCAATTGTTGTGCCATTGTCCAATACATATATTTAAAATTAGAATTAGCAACTACAGTTTCCTCACCATTTTCTGGTTTTATTCCTACTTGTAAATGAATATCATAACTTCCTTTTCCTTCTTGTTTTAAATAAGGTAATGGTTCATGCACTTGTTTTGGATTATCTACTCTAAAAGGTTCTAAAGCATCTAAAGTAACAATCCAAGGAGAAATGGTTGAAGCAAAGTTTTTCCCTAAAAATGGACCTAAAGGAACGTATTCCCAAGCTTGAATATCTCTGGCAGACCAATCATTAAATTGTACCAATCCAAAAATATATTCTTCAGTTTCTTCAATCGGAATTCTTTCTCCTAAAACATTCGCATCTGTAGTTATAAACGCCATTTCTAATTCAAAATCTAATAATTTACTGGGACCAAAATTAGGAGTAATCTCTCCTTCATTAGGTTTAGATTGCCCAAAAGGTCTACGAATTGGAGTTCCAGAAGGAACAATTGATGAACTTCTACCATGATAACCAATAGGAACTTGCAACCAATTAGGAAATAAAGCGTTTTCTGGATCTCTGAATAAAGAACCTACATTAGTTGCGTGTTCTTTGCTTGCGTAGAAATCTGTATAATCTCCAACAGCAACAGGCAAAAGCATTTCTACTTCATCCATTCTAAAGATAATTTTATCTTTATGAGCTGCGTTATCACGCAAACTACCATTGGTAACATCAAAAACTTCTGCAATTCTATTTCTTACCAATCTCCATGTTTTACGACCATCTGCAATAAAATCGTTTAGGTTGTCTTGTAAAAAGATATCGTCTGTTAGCGGAATTCCTTCAAAATAACCTAATTGATGAAAAGCACCTAAATCTATGGCAAAATCGCCAATTCTACTTCCAATAGTAATAATATCATCTCTAGTGATAAAAACTCCAAAAGGAATATTTTGTATTGGGAAGTCTGATTCTTTATTTACTTTTAACCAAGATTTACGATTAGGGTTATTTGCTGTTATGATCATTTTAATTTGATTTATTTTTTACCAAACCTACATAATTTTTTCTCATTTTAAAATAAAAAAACAATGAAAAATGCATTTTTAACACTCCTTTATTCTAAATAAATGAATAATCTTTAAAAAACTAAAAATATCATCTAAACTAATTTTTTGCAAATGTGTTTTTTGCTATTTTTGATGCTTATTATAAAACAATAACAATGCAATTAGACAATGCTATTTTTGACCTTATTCAGGAAGAAAACGAAAGACAGTTAAATGGTTTAGAATTAATCGCTTCAGAAAATTTTGTGAGCGATCAAGTAATGAGAGCTCAAGGTTCTATTTTAACCAATAAATATGCAGAAGGTTACCCTGGAAAGCGTTATTATGGAGGTTGTGAAGTTGTTGATGTTATAGAGCAAATAGCCATAGATAGAGCTAAAGAATTATTTGGTGCAGAATATGTAAATGTGCAACCACATTCTGGTTCTCAGGCAAATACAGCTGTTTTTGCAGCATGTTTAAAACCTGGAGATACTATTTTAGGTTTCGATTTATCTCATGGAGGTCATTTAACACATGGTTCTCCTGTAAATTTTTCTGGTAAATTATATAACCCTGTTTTTTATGGAGTAGATAAAGAAACTGGAAGGATTGATTACAACCATTTAGAGCAACAAGCTAAAGAGCACAAACCAAAATTAATTATTGCTGGAGCTTCTGCATATTCTAGAGACATTGATTTTGAAAAATTTAGAGAAATTGCTGATAATGTTGGAGCTATTTTAATGGCAGATATTTCTCATCCTGCAGGATTAATTGCAAAAGGTATTTTAAACGACCCATTACCTCATTGTCATATTGTAACAACTACAACTCATAAAACTTTACGTGGTCCAAGAGGAGGAATGATTATGATTGGTAAAGATTTTGACAATCCTTTTGGAGAGACTTTAAAATCTGGTAAGCCTAAAAAAATGTCAACTTTATTAAATTCAGCAGTTTTTCCTGGTAATCAAGGAGGTCCTTTAGAGCATGTAATTGCTGCTAAAGCAATTGCTTTTGGCGAAGCTTTGACAGATGAATTTTTAGAATATCAAATACAAGTAAAAGAAAATGCTGCTGCAATGGCTAAAGAGTTTGTGGCAAGAGATTATGATATTATTTCTGGAGGTACAGACAACCACTGTATGTTAATCGATTTAAGAAATAAAAATATTTCTGGAAAAGATGCAGAAATTGCGTTAGGTAAAGCAGATATTACTGTAAATAAAAATATGGTTCCTTTTGATGATAAATCGCCATTTGTAACTTCTGGAATTCGTGTTGGAACAGCAGCTGTTACTACTCGTGGATTAGAAGAAGAAGATATGAAGCAAGTAGTAGATTTTATAGATCAAGCAATACAAAATGCAGATAATGATGAGGCTTTGCATGAAATTGGAGAACGTGTTTCTGAGATGATGAAAAGTAGAAGGTTATTTGTAATGTAGAAAAATTAATGTCATTTAAAATTTAAAGAGAAATTTTAAAAAATAATTGCGATTTTTCACAATCTTAAAAATGACAAGAAAATTAATTGTCGTATAAAAATAAAAGCATCAAGTTAATTCTTGATGCTTTTATTATCTTTAAAACAAAAACAACAAGTAAATTATGGATACTTATTTTATAGCAACAGTTTTAATATTTTTATCTGCAATTTTCGGATATATAAATGTAAAATATCTTAAAATGCCCAATACTATTGGGTTAATGATTATAACAATCTTTTTTACATTAGGTGTTTTATTGTTAAGCTATTTTGATCCAACACTACTTAATTTAGAAAGGTCTATTATTTCAAGTATCGATTTTAAAAGTGTTTTGTTAGATGAAATGTTAAGTTTCCTTTTGTTTGCAGGTGCTTTACATACCAATTTCGAACAATTAAAAATTCAACGTTGGCCAATTGTGCTTTTTTCTACTTTAGGTGTTTTAACATCAACATTTTTAGTAGGAATTGTGATGTTCTTTATCTTACAATTACTTAGTTTTCAAATAGATTTTATTTACTGTTTGTTATTTGGAGCATTAATATCTCCAACAGATCCTATTGCTGTGTTAGGAATTTTAAAAAAAGCAGGAGTACCTAAAAACCTAGAAACCAAAATTGTAGGAGAATCTTTATTTAATGATGGAGTAGGAGTAGTTGTCTTTTTAACCATTTATCAGATTGCAAAATCTGGACTTGAAAACACCACAACTTTTGATGTTGTACATTTATTTGGGCAAGAAGTTTTTGGAGGAATTTTATTAGGTGGTATTTTAGGATGGATTTCTTACAGGCTAATAAAATCTATTGATGATTATGATATAGAAGTAATTATTACTCTAGCTGCAGTAATGGGAGGTACAGTAATTGCTCATAAATTACACTTATCTGCACCTTTGGCAATGGTTGTTGCAGGTTTAATTGTGGGTAATGATACTGTTAGATCTTCTTCTATGTCTGAAATAACAGAAAAATATGTAGACAAGTTTTGGGAATTGATAGACATTCTTTTAAACGCAGTTTTATTTGTATTAATTGGTATGGAACTTTTAGTGTTGGTTTTAGAAGGAAAATATATTGTTGCTGGAATTATAGCTGTACCTATTGTTTTAATTTGCAGATATATTTCTTTGTTTTTGCCTATAAACATCTTTAAAAAGAAGTTAAAATTTGTTCCAAAAACAAATTTAATTATGACTTGGGGAGGTTTGAGAGGTGGAATTTCTATAGCACTTGCACTGGGACTTTCTGAAGATATGCATAGAGATTTATTTTTGGTAATTACTTATATTGTAGTTGTTTTTTCTATCATAGTACAAGGGTTAACTGTTGGCAAGCTTGTAAAAAAATACAAAGCATAAAAAGGCTGTCTGAAAAGTAGTTAATTTTTGACTTTTCAGACAGCCTCTGCAATTTTAGTTCGACTTAATATTAAGACCAACTTTTTATTTGTTTTTGGATATTTTCTTTAGTTTCTCCATATTTTTCTTGAATTTTACCAACTAATTTATCCATTTTTCCTTCTGCTTCTGTAGATTCATCTTTAGTGATTTGTCCATATTGGTCTTTAAATTCACCTTTAATCTGTTTCCATTTTCCTTCGTTTGTATCTGTATTCATAATTTTATTTTTTAAGATTAATAATTAATTTTTATGAGTTTTGGATTTTATCTGCAACTCTTTTGCTAGAATCGTCTGTAGCACTGTGCACTTGCTTTTCTAATTTTTCTTTATCTTCTCCTTTAAGCCTATCTTTGCTACTATCTTTATCTTTATAGCCATCTTTAACATTACCTTTTAAAGGGTGTAAACCTCTTTCGTGCTTATCTCCAGAATTTCCTTTGGTAACATTTTCTGCGCTAACTCTTTTCTCTTTTTTTGACATAATTGGTTTCTTTTCGTCAAAAATAAGAACAGATAAGAGTATTTCTTAATTCAATCGAATGAAAAGCTAGCTCAAAAGAAATTTTGAGCAGAATATGGTTTATGAAGTAATTGGTAAATTAATCTTCTTGTGCAGCTCTATCAATAATGTTTTCTGGAATCGATTTTTTAGCTTTTGCACCCATTTTTTTAAGCTTTTCTACACTATTAATCAAGTTTCCTCTACCATCAAAAAGTTTATTCATTGCATTAGAATACTCTTTTTTACTATCATCAATTCGTTTTCCAATGCCAACTAAATCTTTTAAAAGTCCGTCAAACTTGTCATATAATGCTCCAGCTTGTCTTGCAATTTCTAAAGCGTTTCTTTGCTGTTTTTCGTTATTCCACATAGTATCTATGGTTCTTAAGGTTGCTAGGAGCGTAGAAGGAGTAACTATTACAATATTTTTTTCGAAAGCTTTGTTGTATAAATGGTTGTCTGTATTTAAAGCTACTGCAAATGCAGGTTCTATAGGAATAAAAAGTAACACGAAATCTGGTGATTCTATTTTGTAAATATCTTCGTATTTTTTTTCTGATAATTGTTCTACATGACGTTTTAAAGAGTTTACATGTTCTTTTAAAAATTGAGCTTTTAAAATTTCATCTTCTTCATTTATAAATTGCTCATAAGCCACTAAAGAAACTTTGGCATCTACAATCATTTTTTTATGATCAGGTAAATGAATAACCACATCTGGCATCATTCTTTTACCATCTTCATTCGTAAAGCTTTGCTGCACATAATACTCTCTATCTTTCTCTAATCCAGACTTTTCTAAAACACGCTCTAAAACCAATTCCCCCCAATTTCCTTGCATTTTATTATCACCTTTTAAAGCTTTGGTAAGGTTTAAAGTTTCTTTACTCATTTGCATATTTAACTCTTTTAGCCCTAAAATTTGCTGACGTAAAGCTGCATGATAATCAATACTTTCTTTGTGCGTTTTATCTACTTTATCTTCAAAAATCTTTATTTTTTCTTGAAGTGGATTTAAAATTATTTTTAAATTTTCTTTATTTTGAAGTGTAAATTTTGTTGATTTTTCATCTAAAATTTTATTTGCTAAATTTTCAAATTCTTTGGTAAACTTTTCTTGCAGTTTCTCAACTTCTCCTTTATTATCATTTAATTTTTGCTGTAAATTGTTCAATTCAGCTTCCTGTCTAGTGTTTTGCGTTACTAATTGTTCTTTTTCTTGTTGATTAAATTTTAGCTCTTTTTGTAATTCAATCAAATTATTATCTACAATTTCTTTTGATTGACTTATCAAAGAAGCGCGTTCTTCTAAAGTAGCTTTTTCTTTTTCTGAAGAAAGTTTTGTTAGTAATTTGCCTATATAGAAGCCAATAGCTGCAAAAATAAGTGCTATAGCAAAGTATGTAATAAATTCTGTCATTATATCAATTTAAGTGTTTAAATTTATCACTTTAATTCACAACAATAAACCTTATTTTATGGATTTTGTGAACAATTATAATTTTTTGGATGAAAAGCATATCAAGATTCATATTATTTACCATTTTAGGTTGGAAAGTTGAAAACGATTTCCCAAAAGAACCTAAAAAATACGTAGTTATTGCTGCACCTCACACAAGTTGGGTAGATTTTCCTATTGCAATTCTAACAAGAATGAGTTTAGGTACTATGATTCATTTTATAGCTAAAGGTTCTTTATTTAAGCCACCTTTTGGTTTTATTTTTAGAAAACTGGGAGGAACTCCTGTAGATAGATCTCAAAGTAATAATTTAGTAGATGCAGTTATACAAATATTCAATTCTAAAGAAGAATTTCGGTTAGGTTTGTCTCCAGAAGGAACCAGAAAAAAGGTAGAAAAATGGAAAACAGGCTTTTACTACATTGCAAAAGGAGCTAATGTACCTATTGTAATGGCTACCTTAGATTTTGGAAATAAAAAAATAAAAATTTCTGAACCATATTACCCAACAGCCAATAAAGACAAGGATTTTGAAGTGTTTTATGATTTTTTTAAGGGTGTAGAAGGAAAAAATCCTGAATTATTTTAATTTTTTTGCTATTTATATAATAAAAATGATTAGTTTTGTACAGTAGACAATATTTTTTTAATAGAGATTAGGGGCTTTATTATTAATGAGTTTACTACAATAGCATAAGCTATGATAGATAAGTCTTCAGTTCTCTGAAGACTTTTTTTTATCTATATTTCTCAGAAACTTTTTCAGCAATACCAACAATTACTTCTGTTGCTTTTATCATAGACTCTACAGGAACGTATTCAAAACGTCCATGAAAATTATGTCCGCCAGCAAAAATATTAGGACAAGGCAATCCTTTATAAGATAGTTGTGAGCCATCTGTTCCTCCACGAATAGGTTTAATTAGTGGAGTAATTCCTTTTTCTTTCATTACTTCTTCAGCAATATCAATAATATGCATTACAGGCGTTATTTTTTCTTTCATATTAAAATATTGATTTTTTATTTCAACTTGAATATGTTCATTTTCTAAACGTTCGTTAAAATCAAATGCAATTTTTTGCATTAAATACTTGCGTTTTTCAAACAAATCTAAATCATGATCTCTAATAATGTATTCTAAAACAGTTTGCTCTACATTTCCAGTCATATCATGCAAATGGAAAAAACCTTCATAACCCGCTGTTTTTTCTGGAGTTTCTTCTGGTGGAAGAGAAGCAACAAACTCATTAGCAATAAGCATTGAATTAATCATTTTACCCTTAGCATAACCAGGATGTACAATTTTACCAGTAATTGTAACTTTTGCACTTGCAGCATTAAAGTTTTCATATTCTAATTCTCCTATTTGGCTTCCATCCATTGTGTATGCCCATTCTGCACCAAATTTTTCTACATCAAATAAATGCGCTCCTTTACCAACTTCTTCATCTGGCGTAAAACAAATTCTTATTTTTCCATGCTTAATTTCTGGATGATTGATTAAATATTCCATTGCAGTTACAATTTCTGTAACTCCAGCTTTGTCATCTGCTCCTAAAAGTGTTGTTCCATCTGTGGTTATCAAGGTTTGACCTTTGTATTGTAACAAATCTTCAAAATAATCTGGAGAAAGAATTATTTTCTTTTCCTCGTTTAAAACAATATCATTTCCTTGGTAATTTTCAACAATTTTTGGTTTTACATCTTTCCCAGTAAAATCTGGACTGGTATCTATATGTGCTACAAAACCAATGGTTGGTACTTCATAGTCTAAATTACATGGTAAAGTTGCCATTATGTAACAATTTTCATCCAAATCGACCTCTTTAAGCCCAATTTGTTTTAAATCTTCTACCAAAACTTTTGCTAAATCCCACTGTTTTTCTGTACTTGGAAAAGCAGGATTATTAGGATCTGATTCTGTATCTATTTGAACGTATTTTACAAATCGGTTGGTAATATGCTGTTTATCAATCATTTTTATTGAGTAATTTTTATTTTTTCTATCAATGCCATTGCTTTACAAAATCTTTGTTCAATTAAAGAATCTCCATAAATATCTGCTTTTGCTAAGATAAAATGTTGTTGGTCTATTTTAATATATGCTTGTAATTTTTGATATAAAAAGGATGATTTTTTCCCTTTAGAAACCACAAGATAAGCAGGTTTTTCTAAGATTTTTATCTCTTTTGCTTTTTTTTGAATAAGACTTTCGTTTAAATTTTCTTGTTCTATTTTTAGTTTGAATAAATCATTAAAAAGGATGTTGTTTTTAACATAACTCACATCAATTAAAAAAGTTTCAGTCAATTGTTTAGTAGTATCCGCAGAAAAAATAGAAGATTGTAAGTTGTCTTCATATAAACTTGTTTTCCAGTTTGAGGGAATTGTTACAGAAAATGCATTTCTAACATCATTTACAACCTCTAAATTATTAAAATTAGATGATTCGCATAGAAAATCTTTACTCAATTCAGATTGTTTTGCACAAGAAACTAAAATCAATACAAAGATTAAAGAACATTTTTTTATCATTATTGCAAAACTAATTTTCCTAATTTTTTATTTCCACTTAACCAAGCTGTATTTTTATCTACAAATTGAATGGTATAATAAGCCTCTTTAGAAACTTCCTTCCAAGAAATACCACCATCATTAGAAAAAGAAATTCCTGTTTTACCAACTGTAAAAACTTCTTTTCCATTTGTATTAGGCACATATTGTACACAACTTTTATAATTTGGTTTTTTACCATCAGCAACTAAAGTCCATGTTTTTCCACCATCTTTTGTAATAGCTTTATTTGCTTTGTTTGCTTCAGGTTTAGAATAATCGCCACCAATTACAATTCCATTGTTCTCATCAGTAAAATCAATAGAATAAATACCTTGTGGACCATTTCCTTGTATGATTGGAGTCTTATAAATTGTCCAAGTTTGCCCATAATCTGTAGATTTTAAAATACGTGCTTTTTTTCCTCCAGAAGCAATCCAAACTGTATTTCCAATTGTTTTTATATTGGTATTACTAGCTGCAAAAAACGCTTCTCCATCTTCAAAAACAGGCAATTTATCACAAGAAAGCTTCTTCCAAGTATCTCCACCATCTATAGTTAAGATAATAGAAGCACAATTTTCTGTGGGATCTCCAACAGCAATTCCATGCAAATTATCATCAAAAAATTTCATAGAATCATAAAATACTTTTTCGTGTTCTTCTTTATAAACTAAAGTTGATTTCCCATCAGAAATTTTAAACAGTAAAGCTGGGTTTCCAATAGAAAGTGCAAAGAAATCTTTTCCATTTGATGCTAAACTCCTAAAACTAGGAATTATAGAATCTTGATATTTAGGAAAATAAGTAGGTCTTGGTTTTTCTGCTTGCCAAAACAAACCAATTTCTCCATTAGAACCTGCATAAGCAACTCTATCTTTATCTAAGGCAACAATAGTTCTTATACTGGCACTATCCATTTGAAACTCTTGGATAGTTATTTTTTCAATATTTCTTGGCTCATATTCTTGTTGACAAGAAATAAATAAAATGATTGTAAAAATTAATAGGATTGTTCTGTACATTTTTGATACTTTTATACGACTAAAGTAAACAAATCATTTTGTAGATAATGAAAAAAGCATTGGTAATTTCTGGAGGTGGAAGCAAAGGCGCATTTGCAGGCGGAGTTGCGCAATATTTAATGAAAAAAGAGCAAAAAAAATACGATTTGTTTTTAGGTACTTCTACAGGCAGTTTAATGGTTTCTCATTTAGCTTTAGACATGTTAGATGAGTTAAAAGAGTTGTACACCAACGTAAATCAAAGAACAATTTTTAGTAACAATCCTTTTAAAATTAAAAAAGTAGCAGGAGAAAAAGTAATTAGTATTCGCCATTTAAATACATTCTGGAACTTTTTAAATGGTAGAAAAACTTTTGGAGAAAGTAAAAATCTAAGAAGTTTAATTAAAAAAAATATTACCAAAGAAATGTATGTTAAAATTAGAGCTGCCAACAAAGAAGTTGTGGTTACAGTCTCTAATTTAACCGCCAATCAAATAGAATATAAATCTATAAATGATTGTTCTTACGAAGACTTTTGCGACTGGATTTGGGGTTCTTGCAATTATGTGCCATTTATGAGTTTGTTAGAAAAAAACAACCAACAATATGCAGATGGTGGTTTTGGCTCTCTAGTGCCAATTCGTGAAGCAATTTTAAGAGGCGCAACAGAAATAGATGCTATTATTTTAGAAACAGAAGTAACGCAGTTTAACAAATTACCAGCAAAAAATCCGTTTTCACTACTGTTTGATGTGTTCGATTTTATGTTAACGCACGTAGAAAGACACAATATTACTATTGGCAAATTGGCAGCAACAAATAAAGATATTAAGCTAAATTTATACTATACACCAACAGTGTTAACCACAAATTCTTTAATTTTTGATGAATCTTTAATGCGTAAATGGTGGAAATCTGGGTATAAATACGCAAAATCGAAACAAGAGGAACTAATGAGCGAATTTAGACCAGATGTTTTAACAGACCAAGAAATTGAAGAAGGTATAGATGATGTGGAAGAATTAAATATTTAATTTTTTTTTGAAGCTATTTCCTGCTTGGAGTTTATCTTGAGCAAAGTCGAAAGTCGCTCGCTTTTTTTATGCTGAATTTAGTTGAGCATCTTACTTATTTGATAACATGTTTCATTATTACAAAAGATACTGAATCGAGTTTATTTTAAAAAAGAGCTCAAACAAATGCTTCAATCCAGGACTAAACATTTTTGCCAGCTTTATGTAATAATTTAAAAAAAAATATTTTTAAAAAATGAAATTCGGAAAAGTAGACAATCCAGAAATCATAGATTTTACCTTGCCAGAAACACATAAAGATACGTTTCGAGTTTTATCAAACTATAAAAAACCAACCCAACCAAAAATCTTTGTAGGTTGTGCAAAATGGAACAGAACAGATTTAAAAGGATTTTATCCAAGAGGTACAAAAGACGAGTTAGCATATTATTCCAAACAATTTAATTCCATCGAATTAAATGCTACTTTTTATAGAAATTTTCCAGCACAACAATACGAAACTTGGCGTTCTAAAACTCCAGATAATTTTAAGTTTTTTCCAAAACTAGGACAAGAAATTAGTCATTGGAAACGATTAAAAGGAGCAGAAGAAGTGGTAAATTCTTATTTAGATAACTTTAGCAATCTTCAAGAAAAATTAGGCACTATTTTTTTACAATTGCATGCTAATTTTGGATCTAAGAATTTTGGTGTACTTCAAAATTTTGTAGAAAGCTGGCCAAAAGAAATAGCATTAGCAATAGAAGTAAGGCATAAAGATTGGTTTGCAGACAAAATAGTTAACCAAGACTTTTATCAATTGTTAGAAGAAAACAAAATTGCAAACGTTTTGGTAGATACAGCTGGTAGAAGAGATATGGTGCATAATCGTTTAACAAATAATGAAGCTTTTATACGTTATGTTGGTGCAAATCATCCAACAGATTATGACAGGCTTGATGATTGGATAAATAAACTAAAAGAGTGGATAGCAGCTGGTTTAGAAAATATTCACTTTTTTATTCATCAAAATTTAGAAAAAGAATCGCCATTACTGGCAACGCATTTTATTAAAAATTTAAATTCTGAGTTTGGTTTGGATTTAAGAATTCCAAATGATGATTCTAATGAAAATGGACAAATAAGCTTGCTGTAATAAAAAAATCCAGCTAACAAGATGGATTCATATATTACTTTGTTAAAACACTATTTTTTAAAATCTACATACATATTATTACTTGTAGGCAACACAATTTTAGAGTTAGAAACTTCATTAAAGTTTTGAAATACTGATTTATTAGTTCCTTTAGAGCCAGTAATGATATAAGTAATAATTCTGTCTAACAAAGGATCTGTACGTTTTCCTAACTCTCCTAAATTTCCATAATCTTCAGAAAGTAATACTCCAGGCAAAGTAGTTCCTGGGGTAAAACCATTTATTTCGTTTTTATCATTTTTATTCACGATTTCTAAAACTAAAGGTTGCATTGCATAAGTGTGATTTGTACTAGCTCCAGCTCTTCTAAAATTATTATCTGAATCATATAAAGTAATAGAACCTACTTGTTTCCCAACAGTTGTTGTACCTACTAATGCAACATCTATATAAGAACGTAAAGAATTTATCACTAATTCAGACGCAGATGCTGTACTTCTTGTAACAATAAAATTAACAGAAGTTAAATTTAAATTATTAATAGCTTCTTCTAAAACAACATTACCATTTCTATCAACATTTTTTATTTGGTTTGTAAACCTGTTTATAAAACGCTCAGAATCTTTAGTTGCTTTATGTACTTTCTCATTCCAAGATTCTTTTGAGTAAACTTGTCCGTTAAATTGTCCAGTAACCATGGCTCCTAAATAGGTAGCTGTTGTTACAGAACCACCACCATTGTAACGTAAATCTATAATTAGTTCATCTATTGCAGCAGTTTTAAACGTATTAAAAGCTGCATTTAATTCGCCATCATAATTACGTGCGAATTGATTATAAAGTAAATATCCAATTTTTTTACCACCTTCATTTAAAACTTTTGTAATTGCTACAGGGTTTTCTTGAATCTCACTTTTAGATAAAGCAATTGTATTTCCATTGCTAATTGGATTCCCATTATTATAAGTAGCAAAACCAACAGTATAATTTGTAGCGTTGCTAAATAAGAGTGTTCTAAAATTGGTAGTTGTTATTTGTGTCCCATCAATAGTATTAAAAATCATACCTCTTGCAACACCTTTGGTTGCAGCATCAGAAGCTGGAACAATGTATCTTACATATCCGTAAACATTTTCAGAACCATTGCTGTATTGAACCAAACCAAACTCCATTCCATTACTTACACTAATGCCTTGAAAAGCATTTTCTAAAGCAACATAATCATCTACAATAACAGAAAATCGATCTTCTGGTTTTTTTAATAAGCTCTCAAACAATTTTTCTGGTGTATCAAACCCTGCTAAAAAATTATTTAATTGACTTTGATTATTAAAACGTCTGTCTTGCAAATTAGGAACACTACTTTGCCATAGATAATAGGCATTTAAACCTTTCCACACAAAATCTTGAACTTCAATATCTGTAGGAATAGATTCTGTTTCTGACTTAGAACAGTTAAAAAAAGTAGTAGTAATTAAAACAATTAAAAAGTATTTATAAGAAAAATGTAATTTCATAATAGTAATGTTTATCAGTAATTAAACGCAATATAACTAGAATTCGTATTATTTTTAAAACTTGTTGTAACAAATTATATAGTAGGTCGTCATAATTGTGTAAACCTGATAAAAAATAAAGAAATTAGTTGTTTACAAATAAAAAAAATCAACCAAA
The DNA here is from genome assembly GCF_058147165.1 of Polaribacter sp. 2305UL8-11. Lineage (NCBI taxonomy): Bacteria > Pseudomonadati > Bacteroidota > Flavobacteriia > Flavobacteriales > Flavobacteriaceae > Polaribacter > Polaribacter sp. 2305UL8-11. Next base: position 110,148 of record NZ_JBYVJW010000005.1, read on the forward strand.
AACAAAATGAATCAATCAGACTTTTTAAAAGTTGTTTTACCATTTAAAGATAAAGTTTTTAGGCTAGCAAAAAGATTGTTAGTGTCTAGAGAAGAAGCAGAAGATGCTACTCAAGAACTATTCTTTAAATTATGGAAAAGTAAAGAAAAAATAGCTGATTATAAAAATGTAGAAGCATTTGCTATGACCATGACAAAAAATTATTGTTATGATAGATTAAAATCGAAACAAGCAAGTAACTTAACTTTAGTACACAGCAATTATAAAGAGAAAGAAACGTCTTTAGATAAAAAAGTAGAACATCAAGACAGTGTAAACCAAGTACACGAATTGATTGAAAGCTTACCAGAAAACCAGAAAATAATTATTCAACTAAGAGATGTAGAAGAATATGATTTTGATGAAATCTGTAAAATGGTAGATATGAAACCAACAGCAGTTAGAGTAGCATTATCTAGAGCAAGAAAAACAATAAGAGAGGCATTAATTAAAAAACACAACTATGGAGTTAGCTAACATAGAAAAATTAGTAGAAAAATACTTAAACGCAGAAACTTCTTTGCAAGAAGAAACTACCTTAAAAAACTATTTTAAAGAAGGTAATGTTGCACCACACTTGCAAGAATACAGTTATATGTTTACCTATTTCTCTACCATAAAAGATGAAACCTACACAAAAACCATTAAGTTAGAACCAAAGCAATCTAAAAAGAGAAACTTTAAATGGTTGTCTGTAGCAGCATCAATAGTATTGTTATTTAGTGTATTTATGGGTATCCCAGAGTACAAAAAATATCAAGAAAGAAAAAAAGCAGAAAAAATATATGCGCAAGTAAGTAAAGGGTTACTATTATTATCTACAAATCTTAAAAAAGGAGAAAATGCAGTAGCAAGTTTGTACACTTACGAAAACACAGTAAATAAAATATTAAAATAAACCAAGTAAAATTAGTAAAACCAAGTAAACACAGAAATTATGAAAAAAATAGCAATAATAATAGCGTTTTTAGTTGCACCAATGGTTGCAAACGCTCAGTCTTTATTCGATTCTTTAGAAGATATGGATGGCGTAGATATGGTAGTGGTTACCAAAGATGCTTTTCAACTTTTAAACAAGTTTAAACCTAAAGATGTAAAAGACAACGAAGTAATGAAAGTTTTTCAAATGATTAACGATTTAAACGAATTTAAAATGTTTTCTACAGATGACAAATCGATTGCCACTAAAATGGAAAACATGGTAAACTCTACCATCAAAAAAGGAAAACTTACAGAGTTAATGCGTGTAAAAGAAGATGATTCTCGTATTAAAATTTATGTAAAAGCAACAAAAAACAAAGACTTTGTAAGCGAAGTTCTAATGTTTATAAAAGGCATAGACAAAAAAACAAAAGGAGCATCAGAATCTATGGTGGTTTCTTTAACAGGAAATATAGACATTAACAAAATGTCTGATTTAGCAGATACTATTGTTAAAAAGAATAAGTAAAATTTAAATATTGTAAAGTTGGTTTTACTAAAAAAAAAATCAACTTTACTTTTAATTAAAAAATCAAATAATGAAAAAATATACCAAAATTGTATCTCTACTACTTTTAGTTTTGATGATGACTTCGTGTAAAAACGAAAAATCATTACAAAGCTATTTAGTAGATAGTCAAGAAAAAAATGGTTTTATGACTGTAGATTTGCCTGTAAGTTTTTTAGAGTTAAAAAATGAAAACGTATCTAAACAAGTTAAAGAAACTGTAAAAAGTATTCGTAAAATTAATGTAGTAGCTTTACCTATTAAAGGAAATGAAGCCGATTATGAAACTGAAAAAAACAAGTTAAAAAATATCTTTAAAGATAATGACACTTACAAACCATTAATGACGATGAAAGCAAAAGGAATGAATGTAAATGTCTATTATGCAGGAGATACAGATGCTATTGATGAAGTAATTGCTTTTGGATACAGTAAAAAAGCAGGAGTAGGAGTAGCTAGGTTGTTAGGAGACAATATGAACCCAGCTAACATTATGGAAATGATGCAAAACATTAAAATAGACCCAGACAATTTAAATTTAGAGCAATTTAAAGCTGTGTTTAACGAGAAATAAAACAAATATAAAATTTATTCTAAAGCTGCAATTCTTATAAAGATTGCAGCTTTTTTTATTTGGTATACTTTTTGGAATTAAAATATCGTATTAAAAACTAATCAATGAGATTTAACTGCTCATTAACAGCAGCAATCTTATTATTTAGTATTTTTGAATCTTTATGAAAATGATATTTATGTTAAAAAAACAGTTGTTTTTTCTTTTATTGATGTTAAGTTGGGTTGGCTTTTCTCAAAATAACACTTCTTACAAAGCTGAAAAAGATAAAATCCATAATTTGGTGCACACAAAGTTAAAAGTAGATTTTAATTTTGATGATAAAACCATGAATGGTGAAGCTTGGATTACAGCAAAACCTCATTACTATGCTACAAATCAATTGACTTTAGATGCAAAATCGATGTTGGTACATCAAGTGTTGTTAAATAATCAAAAGCTATCATATAATTACAATGATTTTGAACTGATTATAGATTTACCAAAGGCTTACCAAAAAGACGAAGAGTTTACAGTATATATTAAATATACAGCTCGTCCTGAAAAAGTAAAACAAAAAGAAAGCAATATCATTACAGATGCTAAAGGTTTGTACTTTATCAACGCTAAAGGCATAGACAAAAACAAACCAACCCAAATTTGGACACAAGGAGAAACAGAATCCAATAGTGCATGGTTTCCAACTATAGACAGTCCAAATCAGAAAACGACACAAGAAATTTACATTACAGTTCCAGATAAGTTTAAAACACTTTCTAACGGAAAGTTAATCAGTCAAACTAAAAAAGGAACTCAAAGAACAGATTATTGGAAAATGGATCAAAAACATGCTCCTTATTTGTTTTTTATGGGGATTGGAGAATATGAAATAATAAAAGATAGTTATAAAAATATTCCTGTAAATTATTATGTAGAAAAGGAATATGCACCTTATGCAAAAGAAATTTTTGGTTTGACTCCAGAAATGATGGGCTTTTTCTCTAATATTTTAGGAGTAGAATATCCTTGGAACAAATACAGTCAAATAGTTGGTAGAGACTATGTTTCTGGAGCTATGGAAAATACTACAGCTGTAATTCATGCAGAAAAAGCCTACCAAACTCCAGGACAATTAATAGATGAAAACGTGCAAGAAAACACGATTGCTCATGAGTTGTTCCATCATTGGTTTGGTAATTTAGTAACTTCAGAAAGTTGGAGCAATCTTACTTTAAACGAATCTTTTGCCAATTATGGAGAATATTTATGGAGAGAACATAAGTACGGAAAAATGGATGCAAACATGCATTTGTTTCAAGAAACTCAAGCCTATTTAAATGGGCAGAGCTCAGAAAAATCTTTGGTGCGTTTTAATTACCAAGATAAAGAAGATATGTTTGATTTGGTTAGCTATAATAAAGGTGGTGCCATTTTACACATGCTTAGAAATTATTTAGGAGACAAAGCGTTTTTTGAAGGCTTAAAAACCTATTTAAATGAGCTTAAATACAAAGCTGCAGAAGTGCATCAATTGCGCTTAATTTTCGAAAGAATTACAGGTAAAGATTTAAATTGGTTTTTTAATCAATGGTATTATGGCTCTGGACACCCAAAAATTGATATTTCTTATGATTACAATACGCTTCAGAAAAAAGTAACTGTAAACATATTACAAATGCAAACCAATGTTTTCCAATTTCCACTAGCTTTAGATATTTTCGAAAATGGAAAAAGAACTAGGCATACTGTTTTTGTAGAAGGTAGAGATGCTTCTTTTACATTTCCATATACCAAACAACCCACACTTATACAAATTAATGCAGATGGTGTTTTATTGTGCGAAATTACAGAAAATAAAGTCTTAAGCGATTACATTTTTCAACTTAAACACGCAGAAAATTTTATGCATAGAAGAGAGGCTTTGTTAGAAGTAGCTAAAAAACAAGATGATAAAGACGCTTTTAATGCAGTAGTTGCAGCTATGGATGATGCTTCTTATAAAATTAGAATCTTGGCTTTAGAAAATATAGACTTGATTAATAAGTTTGCCAAAAAAGGAGCCATTCAAAAAATAAAACAATTGGCAAGCTCAGATAAAAAAACATTGGTACAAGCTGCAGCTATAGAAACTTTAGGAAAATTAACAGACCCAGAATTGCAACCTATTTTTGCTGAAGCTTTAAATAGCAAATCATATTCAGTTTTAGGAAAAGCTTTAGTTGCTGTATATTATATTAATAAAGATTTGGCAATTAATAAATCTAAAACATTGCCAGATGAAGTAAGAAAAATATTAGCAACACCACTTACACGTATTTTTATTGAAGAAAAAAACGAACAGGAGTTACCATTCATTGCAAAAAGTGTATTGTCTGGAATGTTTTTAACAGGAGATGATGCTACAAAAGCCATTTATAAAAAAGCATTTGCAATGATTTCTGAAAGCAATAATACAGAAGCTATTCAAAACCTTGTGGATGATATGGTTGTAAAAGGAAACCAATTTAAGCAGTTTAATTTTGATAAAGTTGTTATAAATTTAATGCGAAAAATGGTAGAAGATCAAAAAAAGAAAAACACCTCAAACCGAATTAAAAATACAGCCATTATTAAAGAAGCTATGGCTAAATTGTTGTTGTAGTTTTTAATAATACATTTAATTTTTCATAGGTGTATTTAACCAATAATTAGAAAGGTTTTTAAATGGTGCAATAAGCTGGTTGTCAAATACTGGTTTAGTTTTAATCATATATAAACTATCTGTAGGTTTTTTAGAGTTTATTTTTAACTCTTGAACAAAAAACTCTCTGTACTGATTGTATTTAACATATTCTCTTTTCTCAAATACATTACCAAACACATCTCTTAATTTTTTTATTTTAAAAGTAATATCCAGCAAGTTTATTTCTTCATTATTAAGATTCTTTTTTGAATTAAAATAAACTGTGGCTATATTGTCTTTAATTTTTACAAAATCTAATTTTAATCTTTTCCCTTTGTAATAAACTTTATAATTTTTTAGTTTTTGAGCCTCCTTTGTTTTTAACTTATGATTAAAAATAAATTTAATTCTTTTAAAAGTAAAATTTAAACTATTGTTATAATGAACCTGAGCTTCTTTTAAGAAAAATTTTGGTGGGTATAACACTTTAAAGAAATTATTAAAAGAAATATAATTTGGATACATTTTGTGCTCATATTCTTGATATTCTAATTTTACATCAAAAACTTTTTGCTTTTTCTTCTCATTAATAACAGTATAATCTAATTTGTAAATTTTGTAGTCTGTTTTGCTAATATAAATTTTACCTTTTACTCTAAAATTATTATAAACTTTATAAATATTAATCGCATACAAAGCCACATTATCTATATAAGTACTAGTTAACAATCTAAAATCATGACCATTTAAAAAGTTTAGATCAAAACGTTTTATAAAATCGTAGCTTGTAGTATTATAGTTTCTAATTGCATCATGTATTCTAAGTATTGTAAATTCATTACCACCAACACTACTTAAATTAGCTTCTGGAATTATTTTATTGTTATTTTTATAATTATAAGGCTTGTTAGAAAGAGTATCTTTAGGGAAGTTAAGGTTTTTTTTATGCTTGTAAATTCTTACGGCTGTTCCTTTATAGTCATTTACAGCAAAACCAGGATCAAATACTTCCATAATTGCCTCATTAAGATTATGGTATTTCCCTGCTTTTAATTGATAATCTCTATAATAACCCACATAAGAAAATTTAGTAAAAGGGTAATTTTTACCAATATTTTTAATTGCTAGTCTAACAATTTCTCTTGAGTTTTTTTTTTGTTTCCTTTTTTTAGAACTTTTAACAATTATTTCATTTAGTACTTCTGTTTTTTCTTTTAACTTAATGATGTTAATACTATTATTTTTAAAAGTTTTTAAAGGAACCATCTCTGTAGTAAACCCAATAGAAGAAATAATTAAAGTATCACCTGCTTTTTGATATTTAATAGGAATTTTAAATCCACCATCAATATTAGAATTTAATCCTCTTTTTGTGTTTTTTACTCTTATAGTTGCAAAAGGAATCGAATTTTGGTTTTTAGCATCAATTAACTTTCCTTTTAAAAAATTAGCATCTTGAGCATTAGTTATAGATAAAAACGAAAGAATAAATAGTGAAAGAAAAAATTTTATACTTTTTAATAAAGTTAAATTCTTTGAAGTTTTAGCCATTATTCCTTATTTTTTAAATTTAAAAATAAGGCATATTATAAAAGAAACAAAGCAAAAGATGAGAACATTAACAAATATATTTTTATATGCTAGAATTTCTATATAACTTTTTCTGACTATAACCACTGTCTTTGCTTACTTCATTTCAACAATAAAAATTACTGGAAATACTAATTTTTTAGTAGATGCTTCTTTTCGTAAAAAAAAATCTTTTTCAAAATTATAATTATAAATCCCTTTTTTTTAAGCAATTCTTTTCTTATTTATTAATTATACTTAATACTCCCCAAACTCTCTAGGCTTAATTATTTCTTAAACTCATCAAAAGTACCATCAGTATAAAAAACTACAATTCTTTGTATTTTTTTATCCTTAGTAGTATTTGATAAAATCTGTGTTGGAGTAGAAGAGGAGGTATTCGCATTTTGTTTGGGGAAATTTCCTTTTCCATTAAGCAACCAATACATATCTACATCTTCAAATTCTGTAGTTACTTTTAATACAAAATCCAAACTTGGTTTGTTTCTCCCAGAAAGAATATGAGAAATACTAGAACGTTGCACACCAACTTTATCTGCAAACATAGAGGCAGATAATTGATGGAAATCCATGATTTTTTTTAAACGAGAAGTGAATTCTAATATGTTTACCATTGTAACTTAGCTACTTTATACAAATGTAAATAATCTATAATTGTTTGCAAAAGATAATCCTATAAAGTAATAAAATACAATATTTTAAATATAAAGTAAAGCTTTATTTAAAATAAATAAATAATTGATAATTAATATTTTATAAAATAAATATTAAGATTATTTATTTACTCAGATATTACTAAATATAATTGTACTGCACTTTTAACAATTAGTTTACATAAGTAACATACAAACAAAAATCCTTGATTTACATTTGTAACAAATGAATAATTTACAATTGTAATCATATATTAAATGATAGTTTAAATGGTTAAGTTTGAAATAATGATTTTTATAAAACACATAATAATTAAGACTTGTTTTAAATGTTTTAACTAATGATTCTTTAGCGATAAGAAATTCTTTATTTTTGAAAAATATTAAAGCAATAAAATGAATACGTTAGCAATTGATTTTTTAGAAAAACTATATCATCATCAAAAAGAAACTTTTTTGCACGGAAAATGGGTTACTTATAAAGACATTAAAAATTTAATTTCTAAACACAGCACAACTTTTAAAGTTTCTCAAATTGGCTTATCAGAAGAAAACAGACCTATTCATGCTTTAAAAATAGGAAATGGTAAGAAAAAAATACTGCTATGGTCTCAAATGCATGGAAATGAAAGTACAGGTACCAAAGCACTTTTCGATCTTTTTAATTGTTTTTCAAAAAACAACTCTAATATATTAACTACCATTTTACAAGAATGCACATTATTATTTGTGCCTATGTTAAATCCAGATGGAGCAGAAGTGTACACTAGAGTAAATGCAAACAAAATAGATTTAAATAGAGATGCTGTAAATAGAGTTGCAAAAGAAAGCAAGTTATTAAGAAAAATTTTAGAGGAGTTCAACCCTCAATTTTGCTTTAATTTACATGATCAAAGAACAATTTTTAATGTTGAAGGTACCAAAAACCCAGCAACCATATCTTTTTTAGCTCCATCAGAAGAAATTACAAGAGCTTTAACAAAAGGCAGAATAGAAACTATGGATGTAATTGTAAGTATGAATAAAATGCTTCAAAATGTAATTCCTAATCATGTTGGTAGGTATACAGATGAATTTTATCCAACTGCAACAGGAGATAATTTTCAAAAATTAGGATACAATACTATTTTAATAGAATCTGGACATTATCCTAATGATTATAATAGAGAAGAGTCTAGAAAATATACTTTTTATGCTATCCTTCAAGGAATTCATCATATTGCAAATAATTTCGACTTTAGTAATTACAAACCTTATTTTAATATACCAAATAACGATAAAATCTTTTATGATGTAATTCATAGATACCCAGATTCAAAAAAAGATGTTGCTTATCAATATAAAGATGAAATTATTGACAAAAAATTGGTTTCAAAATTGGAAAAAATAGACGAAAATATGTTAAAAAACAAAATTGGACACTCCGAAATCGTTTTCGAAAGCAAAAATATTTAAGTATTTGTCAATTTTACGCTTGTTTAGTTAAATTAAATTCATAAATTTGCGTAGTAAATTGAATAATACGTAAAATATGAAAAAATTTATCTTAGATGAGATTGATCATCAAATTTTAGACATCTTAATAGAAAATGCAAGAACACCATTTACTGATATTGCCAAACAATTATTAGTTTCTGCAGGAACAATTCATGTTCGTGTAAAAAAAATGGAAGATGAAGGTATTATTCAAGGTTCTACTTTAACATTGAATTACGAAAAAATGGGCTACTCTTTTATAGCACATGTTGGTGTTTTCTTAGAAAAAACTTCTATGACACAAAATGTTATTTCTGACTTAAGAAAAATACCAAATGTTACTGTAGCCTACGTAACTGCTGGTAAATACAATATATTTTGTAAAGTAAGAGCAAAAGGAACTAATGATGCTAAGGATATTATTTACAAAATTGATGATATTCCTGGTGTAAATAGAACAGAAACAATGATTGCTTTAGAAGAAAGTATTAATGACAAAAAGAGAATGATGCACGCAATTTTTAAAGAGTTGTAAAATTATTCACAATCATATATTTTAAAATCCTTATCAGTAAAATGATAAGGATTTTTTTATGGTATTCATAACTTTATAGCTATGTTTGTTAAGTTAATTATGACATCTATAATTTATGAGTTCAAATGTTACTTTTAATAAAAAAGCTTTACAAAAGAAAACTTTATTAAATCTCTACAAAAGCATGTTAAAACCTCGTTTAATTGAGGAGAAAATGCTTATTCTTTTAAGACAAGGAAAAATATCTAAATGGTTTTCTGGAATTGGACAAGAAGCGATTGCTGTTGGTGTAACATCTGCATTAGAAGCAGATGAATATATTTTACCAATGCATAGAAATTTAGGCGTTTTTACAACTAGAGAAATTCCATTGCATAGATTATTTTCTCAATGGCAAGGTAAAATGAGTGGTTTTACAAAAGGTAGAGACAGAAGTTTTCATTTTGGTACACAAGAATATCATATTGTAGGTATGATTTCTCATTTAGGACCACAATTAGGAATTGCAGATGGTATTGCACTAGCCAATAAACTTAAAAATAATAAAAAGGTTTGTGCTGTGTTTACTGGAGAAGGTGGTACAAGTGAAGGTGATTTTCATGAAGCACTAAACGTAGCTTCAGTTTGGAGTTTGCCAGTTCTTTTTTGCGTAGAAAATAATGGTTATGGCTTGTCTACACCAAGTTCTGAGCAGTTTAACTGCAAAAATATTGCAGATAAAGGCATTGGTTATGGAATGGAAAGCCATATTATTGATGGCAATAATGTGATAGAAGTTTATACAAAAGTAACTGAGTTAGCCAAAAGTATTCGTAAAAATCCAAGACCAATTTTATTGGAGTTCAAAACTTTTAGAATGCGTGGTCATGAAGAGGCGAGTGGCACTAAATATGTACCACAAGCAGATTTAGATTATTGGGCTGCTAAAGATCCTTTAGAGAATTATCAAGATTTTTTAAAGAGAGATAATATTTTAACAGAAGAACTCGAAGTTTCTTTAAAAGAAGAAATTGTACACGAAATAAACAAACATCTTCAAATTGCTTTTGATGAAGAGAAGGTAACACCAAATTTAGAAACAGAATTAGCAGATGTATTTCAAAGTCATACATATAAAGAAATAAAACCATCCACTTCTACCAAAAAAATTCGTTTAATTGATGCTATTTCTGAAGGTTTACAACAATCTATGGAAAACTATAGCAATTTAGTTATTATGGGACAAGATATTGCTGAATATGGAGGGGTTTTTAAAATAACAGATGGTTTTGTAGAAAAATTTGGTAAAGAACGTGTTCGAAATACACCTATTTGTGAATCTGCGATTGTTTCTGCTGGATATGGTTTGTCTGTAAACGGAATGAAAACTGTTGTAGAAATGCAGTTTGCAGACTTTGTTTCATCAGGTTTCAATCCGATTGTAAATCTATTAGCAAAATCTCATTACAGATGGGCTCAAAATGCAGATGTCGTGGTTAGAATGCCTTGTGGAGCAGGGGTTGGAGCTGGTCCTTTTCATAGCCAAACTAATGAAGCTTGGTTTACAAAAACGCCTGGTTTAAAAGTTGTATATCCTGCATTTCCTCAAGATGCAAAAGGACTTTTAATAGAAGCTATTAACGATCCAAATCCAGTTTTGTTTTTTGAGCACAAAGCATTGTACAGGTCTGTTTATCAAGAAGTTTCTGAAAATTATTTTACAACAGAAATTGGTAAAGCAGCACTTTTAAAAGAAGGAAATCAGTTAACAATAATTAGTTATGGTGCTGCAATTCACTGGGTATTAGATATTTTAAATCAAAATAAAAATATTGCTGCATCTGTAATCGATTTAAGAACTTTACAACCTTTAGACACAGAAACCATATATAATGCTGTAAAAAAAACAGGAAAGGTTCTTATAGTTCAAGAGGATTCACTTTTTGGAGGAATTGCAAGCGATATTTCTGCACTAATTAATGAAAATTGTTTTGAGTATTTAGATGCTCCTGTAAAAAGAGTAGCAAGTATAGAAACACCCATTCCTTTTGATAAAGGTTTGGAAAATCAATATTTAGGAAAAAATCATTTAGAAAAAAGTATTTTAGAACTTATTGATTATTAAAATTTGTTATTTTTAAGACTTTAAAAGTTTACAATGACAAACAAGCAAATTATTTTAAAAAATCGTCCTCAAGGTATACCAGATAAACATACTTGGCAATTAGAAGAACAACCAATTCCAACACCAGAAGAAGGTGAAATTTTAATAGAACAGCATTACATTTCTTTAGATCCTGCAATGCGTGGTTGGATGAATGACACCAAATCTTACATCCCTCCAGTAGCTTTAAATAGTGTTATGAGAGCTGGAACTGTAGGTAAAGTAATTAAAAATAATAACAATCCCAATTTTCAGGTGGGAGATTGTGTTTCTAGTTGGGGAGGAGTGCAACAATATGCAGTTTCTAATGGTAATGAAGTTTTAAAAGTTGATGAAAAAGTTGCTTCAATGCCAACGTTTTTAGGAACCTTAGGAATGCCAGGAATGACTGCTTATTTTGGTATTTTAGAAGTTGCAAAAATTAAAGAAGGAGATATTGTCTTGGTCTCTGGTGCAGCAGGTGCAGTAGGTAGTATTGTTGGCCAAATTGCAAAAATTAAAGGTTGTACTGTAATTGGTATTGCAGGTGGAAAAGATAAATGTGATTATATTGTTAATGATTTAGGTTTTGATGGAGCAATAGATTATAAATCAGAAAATATATATACAGCTCTAAAAAAGAAATGCCCAAAAGGGATTGATGTGTATTTTGATAATGTTGGAGGCATTATTTTAGATGCAGCTCTTAGCAAGCTAAGAATGAATGCTACTGTTGTTATTTGTGGAGCAATTTCTCAATACAACAACAAGAAAAAAATAAATGGGCCAAGCAATTACTTATCGTTATTAGTAACAAGATCTACAATGATAGGAATGGTTGTAATGGATTACACAAAAGATTTTGGAAAAGCAGCAAGACAAATGGCAGTTTGGATGCAAGAAGGAAAATTAAAATCTCGCGAAGATATTTATGATGGAATTGAAAATTTCCAAGAAACCTATAATAGATTGTTTACTGGCGAAAAAAACGGAAAACTAATTCTTAAAGTAAAAGAATAGTGGAACTAGAACACTTTTTTCAGTGTCCACATTGTTGGTCAGAAATTTCTATGATTTTAGATGCAAGCATACACAAACAAACCTATATAGAAGATTGTGAAGTTTGCTGCAATCCTATAGAAATTAAACCTATTTTTGAAAATGGTGAGTTAGTTTCTTTCGATTCAAATTCTATTGAACAATAGCTTCTTTTTATACTTTTATTACAAACAGATTCTAAAATTTATTGTAGAGGGTTTTGCCAAGAAAATTTGTTAAACAAAGTAATCCAATCTTTTGGAAAAGGAGCTTTTAACACTAATTTTTCTGATGAAAATGGATGGGTGAACTCTAATTTACCAGCATGTAAAAACATGTTTTTACAATTAAAATTTTCTTCAAACATTATATTGTGATTTTTATCTCCATATTTAGGATCTCCAATTAAAGGATGGCTAATTTTATTACTATGCACCCTTAATTGATGCATTCTACCAGTTTTAGGAGTCAATTCTACCAAACTGTAACGTGAACTATCATAAGGTTTTACAGGTATATTTAAAGTGATGTTTTCTAGTGTTTTTAAAAAAGTTAATGCATCTTTATGTAGGTTAGCATCTCGTCCTTTTACTGGCGAATCTATTTGTTTTTCTTCAGGAGAAAACCCACGAACAATTCCATAATACGTTTTTTGTATAGTATTTTGGGTAAATAATTCTTGAAATTTAGAAACAAACTCTTTTTGTTTTGCTAACAAAATAATACCCGAAGTTTTTCTGTCTAAACGATGAATTGGGTAAGATTTTATCTCTTTTTCTTCAAAAATTAATTGCAATAGAGAATTTTCATCAGCAACATTTCTAGAATGAAAAGCATGATGTACCAACACATTGTTGGGTTTGCTTACACATAAAATATACTCATCTTCATAAACAATATCTAAACTCATTCCTATTTTTTAAGTTTTAAAAATACTATTTAATTTATTTAAAGTGAATTTTTAAATAAATCATTTTTTATGAAAAATTTAAATGTTTTTAAAACTATTTTTTGTAATTTTAAAATACTTATAATCAGTAAATTATTGTTAATATGAGAAGTATTCTTTTAGGTTTAGTAATTGTTTTCTTTAGTTGTGCTTCTTCTAAAAACGTATTATCTTCTGCTGAAGTTGCCAACTTTAAAAATATTATAGAAAACAAATCTTTAGAAATTACAGCAAATTCTGCAAATCCTATGGGTATAAATGCAGGTGTTAGAGGTTTAGAAAACCTGTTACCTGCTGGTAGTTCTGTTGCAAATATCAATTTAATTGGTAATCCTAATTTTATAAAGATTAATAAAGATAGTTTGGCTGTAGATTTACCATATTATGGACAACAACAACTTCCAAGTAGCTACAATCCTACAAATATTGGTGTGGTATATAATGGAATACCTGAACTCATTAAACAGGAGTATAATGCTAGTAAAAACAGTTATTTAATTAAATATCGTGCAAAAGCGGATGATGAAAGTTATCAAATTGCATTAACACTGTATCCTAACAAAAAAGCCAATTTTAGAATAATTAGTAATCGTAGAACACCTATTTCTTATCAAGGAGTTTGGAAGGAACAAGCATCTAAACCATAACAAAGAGCCTGTTTTAAAAGTATTTATAGCTATGTGAAATTGAGCTTGTCAAAATTTTATAACATACTTATTGTTAGTTGTATTTCAAAAAGCTCAATATTAAAAATAGCTGTTTTTTGATTATTTAAGACAGCCTCTTGTTTTTTTATTAAGTAAATTTTACTCTCTACCAATTTGATGAATATCTTCACCCTTTTTTTCGAATTCAAGCATTAATCCATCTGTTTTTTTCAAAATAAAATTTAAAATTGATGCTCCAATCCAACCAAAAATAAATCCGAATATAAAATATAAGATTGGACCTAAAATTAGCATAAAAACGCCACCACCAAAAAGAGCTCCTAGTTCGAAACTATCTGATGATGTTGCTGCAGCACCTAATCCAAAAAGACTGGTAAATAAAAACATGATTACTAATACAATTAACATTAGTAATGCTGCTGTAGATCCTGCAATTATTCCGTATTTTACTGCATCTACCTTTTTTAGTTTTAATTTAAAATTGTTCATAGTTTTTGTTTAATTAGTTAGTTAGCAAATATATTAAAAAAGCCCTCTAGATTTTAATTCTAAGTACTTATTAATAGTATTACCAGTTAAGTTTTCTGGTGCTGTTAAAACAGATTGAATTCCGTATTTTTTTAATTCTTTAACAATGCTTTTTTTCTCGTAAATAAATTTTTCTGCAATGATGCTGTCGTAAACACTTTGTATGTCTTCTTTATGAGTAGTTGTTAAACTATCTAGTTCTGTGTTTTTAAAAAAGACAAGTAACAATAAATGATTTTTAGACAAAGCTCTTAAATAGGGGAGTTGTCTTTTTAAACCATCCATTGTTTCGAAATTTGTAAATAAAATTAATAAACTTCTGTGCGTAATTTTTCTTTTAATAACAGCATATAATGTACTAAAATCAGATTCAGAAAAGTCTGTTTTTACATTGTGTAACGCTTCCGAAATTAATCGCATTTGCGAATTTCTCTTCTCTGCAACAACCCAATCTTCTAGTTTTTTAGAAAAAGTGAGCATCCCAGCTTTGTCTTGTTTTCTTAAAATAACATTACTAATACCTAATGTGGCATTAATAGCATAATCTAATAAACTTAAATTGTTAAAATGCATTTGCATTGCTCTACCTTTATCTATAATAGCATAGACAGGTTGTGATTTTTCTTCTACAAATTGATTCATCATCAATTGATTTCTCTTAGCTGTAGCTTTCCAGTTTAAAGATCGAATATCATCACCAGAAACATATTCTTTTATTTGTTCAAACTCTAAAGAGTGTCCAATTCTACGGATTTTTTTAGAGCCATAAGCAGTAATTTTATTACTAAATGCTTTAAAATCAAAATCTCTTAATTTTAAAAAAGATGGGTAACATTTTAGCTCTTTTTCATCGCCTAAAAAATACTTTTTGGTAACCAATTGCAAAGAAGAATTTGCATATACATTTATATGACCAAATAAATAAACACCTCTTTCTGTTGGTGTTAAATCGTAATAAATTGTTTTTTCTCCTTTATTGGGCAATATTGTATTGAAAATAAAATCTCTTTTTTGAAATTGATATGGCAACTCTTCTATAATAGAAAGGTGTGTAGTAAAAGCATACCTATTTTTTATTTGCAAGGTAATTTTATTTGCATCTCCATTAGACAATCTTTCTGGTAAAAAGCGATGTATAGAAATGCCTTTTTTTGTATTATAAAGAATAAAAACATCTACCAAAACTAATAAAACCAGCATAAAAAGCAATACTTTAGAAACATCAAAAAATACGGGTATAAAAAAACCAACTACAAATAAAATGGCTATTGTCCCTAATGCATAGAAAAAACGGTTGTTTAAAAATAAAGTATTGTAAAAATGTTTCAAAAAATGTTTTTTTTACTTACTGATTACTGATTACTGATTACTGCCAACTGCAAACTATACTTACCTAGGAATCTCTACAGCCTCTATAATTTGTGCTATAATTTGTTTGCTGGTCAAACCTTCCATCTCTCTTTCTGGTGTTACAATAACTCTGTGATTTAAAATAGGAATTGTAGCTTTTTTAATATCTTCTGGAGTTACAAAATCTCTACCTTCTATAGCCGCAAATGCTTTAGATGCTTTTAAAATTGCAATACTTGCTCTTGGTGAAGCTCCTAAATATAAAAATGAGTTAGATCTTGTATTTACAACAATATTAGAAATGTATTTTAATAGATTTTCTTCAATTTTAATTTGACTTATTAAATCTCTATATTCAATTATTTTATCACCAGAAATAACAGGTGTAATTTTACCAATTTTAGTTTCATTCTCTAAAGCTTGTTCTTTTAATAAAATAGAAAACTCTTCTTCTGCATTTGGATAATCTATAGTAATTTTAAACAAAAAACGGTCTAACTGCGCTTCTGGCAACCTGTAAGTACCTTCTTGCTCTATAGGATTTTGAGTAGCCAAAACCACAAAAGGAGCCCCCATTTTATAGGTAGTTCCATCCATAGTAATTTGTTTTTCTTCCATAACTTCAAACAAAGCAGCTTGTGTTTTTGCAGGAGCTCTATTAATTTCATCAATTAATACCATGTTTGAAAAAACGGGTCCTTTTTTAAATTCGAACTCAGAAGTTTTTACATTAAAAACCGAAGTTCCTAAAATGTCTGAAGGCATTAAATCTGGCGTAAATTGAATTCTACTAAAATCGATAGTAATTGTTTTAGACAATAATTTGGCAGTAATTGTTTTGGCAACACCAGGTACACCTTCTATTAAGACATGCCCATCTGAAAGAAGTGCAACAATTAGCAAATCCATCATTTCTTTTTGACCTACGATTACTTTTTGCAATTGTTGTTTTATTTTAAAGACACTTTCTTGTAATTCAGTCAAATCAATTCTATTTTCAAAGGCTAAATTTTCTTGTGTTTCTTCGTTATTTTGTGTTTCCATATTTTATTTATTTAGGAATTTTTCAATCATTTTATGTAATACAATCAGCTCTTCTTCAGAACATTCTAACTTTTTATTTAAAGCGATAATGGTATTAATCAAATATTTTGTAGGCTGCAATTCGTTACCCGATTTTGAAGCTAATTTTTGGATAAACTCCGAATTTAAATTAGACGTATTTAGCAAATATTTAGTTCTTACTTTTTCTAAAAAAAATGCTATTTTTTTATCGACTAAATTTTTATGGTCTTGCTCTTTTAAATACAAATTGGCAATAGTTTGTGTAAACGCTACAGTTGAATTTTGCAAAGGGTTTATAACAGGAATTGCGCGTTGTTTTCTTCTTGCATTAAAAAGCATAAATAATAGCAAACCTGCTAGTGTTAAAAATAAAAACCAAGTTAATGTTTCATGCATTAAAAAGAATTTAAAAATATTTTTTTTATCTTTTTTTCTGTTACTATACTTGCTAGATTTTATCATTGGATCCCAGAGTATATCTGCTTTTGGTAGATAAGAAAACACATTTTCTGTATAGGCTTCTTTATCTTTTAATAAGTAATAATTGGTAAATGCAATTGGTTGTGTATGCAAATAGAAAGCACCTTTACCATAATGAATTTTAATAAAATTTGGCACTTGTTCTCCACCAACTTCAATAGTACCTAAAACACTAGTAGTCTTTTCGTTATATTCTAAAAAGTAATTTCTTCTAATATTTCTATCAAAATCGAATTTGGTTTTATTGAAAGAGTTGTTTTTTAAATAAAAGGTTCCTTGTAAAGCTTTCAAGTCTTTTACACTGTATAACTTTTTATCTAAGTTATTTGTAGTAAAATGTAGCATTGTTTTTAAAGTATCTTTAAAACTATTAAAGGCTAAAAAAGCGCTGTTTCCTTTTTCTACAAATGCTAACAAAGAAGTGATACCATCATTATTAATCTTGTAACTACCATCTTTTATAATGATGTAATTTTTTTTACGAGTTGCATCATCATCATTTTTAAATAATAAATAGTCGTAAATGTTTTCTTTTAATAAAATTACATTGTTATTTTTAAATAATTTAGGTGCTTCTTGGTAAAGAATATAAGTACCAAATGGACTTTTTTCTTTTTCTCTAAAACTCTCTACCCAATTGGTTTTACAGCTCATTAAAACAAGTAAGAGCAGGAGAGGAGCATATTTTTTAAAGCCTATTTTATACATCATCTTAAAAAGTTTTTAAAAGATTTGTATTTTTTTTCGGCAACTTTAAAATTGGCTTCATCAATATGAAAATCTCCATACCAAACATAAGAAAAGACATAAGACAAATAAGAAAATTGAGATCTTATTTCTTTGTTTTCTAGTTCAAAAAGATATTCTGAATTGGTTTTGTCTTTGTGATAAGCAATTAGTTTTTTATCTGATAGTTGTTTTAAAACGGATAAGTAGTAATAGCGAATTGCCAATTTATAATTCTTGTTATAGATAGCTTTTTGCAACAATGCATCTATGTCGGTTTTATCAATATCTTCTTCTTCATAAACTAGTTTTTTAGCTGGGCTACTGTTCTTTTTACCAAACTTCCAAAAATTTATTTCTGATCCTAAAAATGTTTTTAAAATAATGATTACAATAATCAACCCTAATAAAAAAGGAAATATTTTACTGATAAAAAAAATGAATCCTTTAGTAAGTGATTTAAAAAATTGTGAATTTTCTTTATTTTCTTCGGGTTTAATTTCTTGTTCTTTTTCCTCTTTGTATTTAAACTCCTTTCCTGAATATTTTTCTTTTAAATTTTCTGAAAATTCTCTTTTTTCAACATATTCTATCGTTTTTTGATACTGAATTGTATCTGTTGCAACTGCAAGTGTATCTTGCTTTTGCATAAACTGTCCATAATAATTTACAGTAATGAAAAATAAAAAAAGGTAGGTTTTTAATTTCATCAACGCAAGTTATATTTATTAGCTACCTTAAAAGGTAAAATTAGATAATAATAACTAATTGTAATTAGGCAAAAGGCAATAATAGCAAAAGAAATGAAGGCTGGAATTACGTTAGCATATCTGGTGATATAACCTTCTAAAAATGCTGCCAATATTGTAAACGGAATTGTACTTATAAAAATATAAAATGCGTTTTTCATACCTGTTTTAAAAGATTCGAAACGCTTTAAAGTACCAGGAAATAAAATACTAGCTCCAATGATGTAACCAGCTGCAGCTTCTATAATCATTGCAAAAATTTCGTAAGTACCATGAATCCAAATACCTTTTAAACTATCAAAAAAACTGTTATTTTGATAAAAAAATGCTTGAAAAACAGCCACCATTATTGCATTGTAAACCACGTAAAAACCAGTGCCAATTCCTAAAAATAAACCAGAAAGAAACATATTTAGTCCAACTCTTTGGTTGTTATCATAAATACCTATAAAAGATGCCCAATTACTACTACTTTTATAAACAGCCATTGCATCTCCACTTTCTATATTTTCTAAAGTTTGATTTACGTAATTGTTTCCAAGAATTTGACGAGCGAACTCTGCATCATTAAAAGTAGATAACAATCCTATTAAAAAACATCCAAAGAAAATGATAAATGAGAGGTAAATATATTTTCTGTATTGATAGGAGAGAAGTGGTACTTTGTCAAAAAAGAAGTACAAAAACACATTTTTATCACGTCTTTTAGAGTGGTAAACTTTGTCAAAACTAGATTTTGCTAATTTATTTAAATATGCAGTAACCTTACTTTTAGGGTAGTATGTTTGTGCATAAACCAAATCATTCATAATTTTTATATGAAGATTGGCTATGTCATCAGGACTTTTTTTCTTTTTATTTGAAATTACTTGTTCAAATTCAAGCCATTTTTCTTTATTTTGCTTTATAAAAGCGACTTCTCTCATTCAGAGCGAATTTACAGATTGTATGAAAAGACTCCAAATAAAAACAGCACAAAATGTTAACATCAATTTTACTCTTGCAAATGTGGGACAAAGGTTATTGGCATTTATAATAGACAATGTGTTAAAGTTTGCGTATTACTACTTTGGTATTTTAGTGTTAGATATAGAATTATTAGAAAGAACTTTTGCAGGTGATGGTTGGTCTTTAAAGGCAGTTGGTGTATTATTTATGTTACCTATTACTTTTTATTCTTTATATACAGAATTGCTTTTAGATGGACAGACTGTGGGTAAGAAGCTGCTACATTTAAAAGTAATAAATGTTGATGGTTTTAAGCCTTCTACAACAGATTTTATAATTAGATGGTTTCTAAGAATTGTAGATTTTAACTTATTTATTTTGCTCTTTGTATATATGATTTCTTTAGGCTTAGATAATGATATAGGTTTTGTTGTGATTTTACTTTTAATAGGTAAAATGATTGGTTTTTTGCTAATTATATTTACAAATAAAAATCAAAGGTTTGGTGATATTATTGCGAATACTGTAGTTATTTATATGAAAGATGAAGTTAAATTTTCTGAAACTATTTTAGAAAATATTTCTGAGACTTATACACCTACATATCCAAATGTGATTCGTTTGTCTGACAACGATGTAAGAATTATAAAAAATACATTTAAAACTGCCAGAAAATTTAATGACTATAAAACATTGATAAAATTACGTTCTAAAATCCAGGAAGTAACTGAAATTAAATCAAAACATAATAGCGATAAAGAATTTATTGATACAGTTTTAAAAGATTATAATTATTATACACAGAATATGTAAGTATGTGGTTTTTGAAATACTCTATTTAACATAATATAAATTATAGTACAAATGTATTGTTTAGTCAGTAATAGTGGTTTATCCATTTGATAGCTATAATGTAGTATTATGTAAAATATCCCAGAAGCATTTGTTTTCATAAGAATAATTGGAACTTGGGTCATTAAACTAATAAGCGGTTTGCTTCGCAGAGTTTATAAAACATTTGTATCTATAATTAGCCGTTATGTAAAATAGCCGCTACCAAGCGCTTGATTGTTTTATAAAATCAAATTGCTTTGGCAATTTATTTTACACACAATTATCCAACGCTTGCCAACGCCAAAATAAAAGCTAACCTTTTTGCTCTTATTAAAAATCGCGTATTCGATAAAATGTACGTTATAAAAAATTTTAGACGATTCTCGTAAGCTTGCCACAAGAGCATAAAATTACTCTGCGAGATAATTTCTATGCACTTGTTATAATTAGAACTTTAATTAATCTTTTTTTTAATTTTTCATTATTAAGTATTTTAAAAATTGATACTCAATCAATTCTTTAAAATAGTGTCTTGAAACAAAAGAAACAAAAATTCAAGACTGCATATAATTTTGGAAACAATTAACGGTTCATTCGCTATATTTTAGGAAACATTGGAACTGATTTACATTGCTCTGAAATCCCCTGAATAACTAAAACTCTCAAGAAACGGTATTACTAAACCCCTAAAATATGCACGCTCCTTTCACCTTTTGTTTTGACCAAAATTCTATGAGGCCAAGGTAAACATCGAGATTCTATTTTACATAATGTTATTAAAAACTAACTTATACAATTCTTCAACTTCATCATCTTCAATTTTATATTCATTGAGAAAGTTCTTTATCTCTTTTAGATACTCCTTGGCATTACTCTTCGTGCCTTCTTTTCCTGTTTTTATAATGTTTGCTTTTTCAACTAAAGTAGTACTTGGAGGCAAATAGTTTTTACCAGATGTGTTAGGAAAAAAAACAATACAACCATCAATAATATTTTCTTCAAAATCTAAAATTTTAAGGTCATTATTTGGTGTTTTTATTTCATTATAACCTCCTTCTCTCTTCTTTAAAACTTCAAAGGAATCTATACTTATTAGAAATGCTTTTCCAATACACTCACCACCATATTCAAGTCCTAAAGCCAAACCAGGAAATTCTTTAGTTCCTCTATTAACAGTAGATTTCTTATTAAAGCTCCTTGTGCACCAATTAAAACCGCATCAATTGATTCAATAGGGTTTATATCTTCATTATCCCAGATAACTGAACCATATCCAAATATCAAATCATTTTGGCTGTTTAGGCATTACTTTATTCAATGAATCAATTTTAATTTCAAAACTCTCTTTTATATTTTCAAAATTAGAATTAAGTGAATCAATTATGAATGATTCCCTTTTTTCGTGATTAGTTTTATTGATTTCTAATTCCTCAATTAACTCTTCATTTCTATCTTTAAGATTATTGTTTTCATTTGTATTAATCAAGCTATTAACCCACATTCCTAGTGAAAATAGACCAACCACAGCTCCAATAAAAAATGCCCAAGATTTTGTATTCATATGCTTAAAAATCTCTGATGGTTTTAAGCTCTCTAAATCAACTGACGTAGAATTTGAATTTTGTACTATAGGTGCAATCTTGTTTTTAGAAACATTTAAGATTTTAATAATAAAATCTACTTTACATAAAACTGACTCTCTAACTTTATTAAAATGCTTTCTTTCAAAATTTACACCTTCTTCTCCATTGCTTAAAAATGCTATAGGTAGCTTGTTATCATTATGTTTTTTTATAAAACTTTTTATACTTTTATCTTGTTCATCAAATTGAAACAAAAAAGGAATATTTTTCCTTTTAGAACTTGGTATCTCTTTAAAAACTTTATTAGCCTCTGCCCTATTCCTTGCTTCGAAAATTCTTTTTAATTCATCTAAAATCAACCCTTGTCCATCATCACCACCATAATAGATAAAGTGACATATTGATTTTTCTTTAAGAAATGAATTAAACTCATCTAAAATCGATAATTCAATATCATCAAACCAATCTTCTAAATCTTCTAGAGGTATATCATTTTTGGCTGCAAAATTATCTATAGAAAATTCACGACTGTCTGTTGAATTTAAATTTTTAGCATGAATACTAATGATTTTTTTTTGGCTAGATGCAATATTATCCATTTCCAAATAAGCAAAATGAATTACATAAGAATCCTCTGGATTATTAAATAAAGCCTGTATTTCTATATTCTCAATCATTTAGTCTTATTTGCTTTTGATATTAAATAACCACTACAAAGCGCCTTTTGGTCACATTCCTTACAAATAGAATATTTACAAACCCTATCAAAATTTTTATTTCTTATATCTGTTACTACATTTCTTATCTTTTTCTCAATTGCAATTAAGTGGTTATCATCTAGTTTTTTTGGAATTCCTTTATTACTCTCTTTATCATTCTCTTTATCTTGAAGTATATATATTCTAATATAATCTGCTTTTTCACCTGTTAATTCCTTATGTCCAAGAGCATAAAGATGTAATTGCTCTTCCGTTATTTTCTTGTCCTGTGCTTCATTACTTGATTTAAACTCAATAATGGTAGTTTCCATATTTCCTTTAAAATCTTTTCGTTTAATCAAATCTATTCTGCCAGAAACAAAAATTCCATCACCAAGATTTAGCTGAATGTCTTTCTCAACAAATTCAATTTCATGGAATTCATACTTATTTTCTTCAATATATTTTTCTACAACTTCTCTTGCAGCAGCTTGCATTTCTCCTTTTAATAAAGGCGGAGCATATGGGAAATTTTCATGATTTGAGACTATATTATTAGCATCTTCTTTTGATAATTCCTCAAGTGCATAAGCTCTTTTGTGTATTTCAGACAAAGAATCATGTATTGTTTTTCCAAATCCCATTCTAGGGCTTAAGGCAGCAGCAAAACCATAAATTGATATTAATTTAAATCTGTATGAACAATCGAAAAATTCCTTTAAAATAGAAAAGTTGAGTTCAATATTATTTGTAGAATCTTTTGATTTTGGTTCAAGATTTTCTAGTTCATTAAAATCTTCACTTATTGATTGCATTAAATAATCTGAAGAGCTTATTTCATTAATAAACAATGAAGGTTTCTGATATAATCTATTTGATAAAGCAGGAGCTCTATTTATGAAAAGATATTTTTTTGCTCTTGTAATCGCAACATAAAATAATCTCCTTTCGGATTCAAAATCATTGTCAATCCCTTTGTATTTGTCTGCATTTTCAATAATATCTGCATCCAAGAAATGCCATTCAGAAAGGCCACCCCTTCTTTTAGACGGGAAATAATTTCTGTTCATACCAGGAATAAAAACAACTGGAAACTCTAATCCTTTTGATTGATGTATAGTTATTATTTGAACAGCATTAGGTGTTTTATAAGTACTATTTATCCAGCCTTCAGGATAATAATCTCTTGCTGCGTGTCTAATAAAATTTAAGAAATTAAATAAATAAAATGAAGAGCTACCAGTTTTATAATTTATAGATTCAAAATCGTTAATGACTTGGCTAAATTTACCAAGATTATACATTATAATTTCACCAAAGGTATTATCATGTTTTTCAGTAGAAGTTGCAAAAGATTCCTCTCTAATTTCTGCGTCCTCTAAAAACTCCCAAAATATTTCTTGTAAACAAAAATCCCAATACATCGTTTCATTCTCAACTGGGAATTTCTCTGATAATTTTTGAACTGCATGTTCAAGATTTGCAATTTGTATTTTGTTCTTATCAATGCTCTGCCAAATTGAGATTAAATCTTCTTTTTCTATTTCATTGTTTAAAAATTCAAAAATACCAAGAGCTGCTTTAATCTCTTTAGAATCAAAAAGTTTATTAACGCCTCCAGTAATATATGGTATATCATTGCTATCTAGTATTCTGGTAATTTCTTCGGCTTTGCTCCATTTTCGAATGAGTATAACAAAATCAGAATAATCTAAACCACGCTTTTCTTCATTCGGTTTATCTTGAAATGCTTTTCCTCTTAATGTTTTTATTGTCTTCGCAATAAAATTATTCTCCTCTTCTTCTGTATCAAAATCATTGTATAAAATGTTATTTCTATCATAATCATGATGACTTGATGAAATCATTTTTTTATCAAGTCTTATTTTATTTTTTGATATAACATTTTGAGCTAGGTCAACAATCCCTTCAGAGCTTCTGAAATTTTTAATTAATTTAACACTTTCAATTTCTGATTTTTCGTTCTTATATCTGTTTTTAAAATTAATTATGTAATCAATATCACTTCCTCTCCATTGATATATATTTTGGTCATCATCTCCAACAACACAAATGTTGACATTTGATTCATAAATTAGCCTAATAATATCTTCCTGTATTGGATTTACGTCTTGGTATTCATCAACAGTTAAGTATTTAATTTTATCACATACTTTATGAAAAAAGTCTTCTTTTTTAGATAAAAGTTTTTTTGCTTCACTCATAATCATTGAAAAATCCAAATACCCACTTTGCTTTAAAGTTGTTTCGTATTTTACCCTTGCTTCCTTTATATTTTCAGGAATATCGAAGCCTTCTTTTACTCTAGCTTCACTCACAATGTTCATTATCTGAATAAATCTATCTGTATCAACAAACATCTTCATAGGAATTTCAGGTTTATCCAACTTATGAATATCCTTCATTCCTATATTTTTATAATTCTTGTCTACAAATAGCTTTAAACGAATTTCATCTAAAACAGAAAATTTTTGATATTCATAATCATATTCCTGGAGAATTTTGAAACACCAACCATGAATTGTGCCTACATACATTTCTGCCATTCCTTTTAATTCAGGGATTTCAGATTTTACCAATTCATAAATTCTATTTTTAAGTTCTCCTGCAGCTTTTTCAGTATAAGTAAATGCAATAATATTCTCTGGCTTACCTTTTCCAGATTTAAGTATATTGATTATCCTTCTCGAAATAACTTCAGTTTTACCAGAACCAGCACAAGCAATGATTTGTAAATCATCATCAATTGTATTAAAGGCTTTTTCCTGTTCTTTCGTATAATTTATACTCATATTAATTCTTTTGCATAACAACAATGTATTCCTTATTCATAAGGCTTTGGGTCTCTCCTACATTTCCTGTTGGGCTATTATTTCTAGGCATTCTCTTACGAGAAATATTTCTTGAATACGTATCAATATGCCTAAAGCCATTTAGTTCAAATAAATCTTTTGTAATTGTATCAGTAAAAATTTCTTTACCCTTTACTTTCCTATTACTTACCACATAACATGAAATACCATTAGGTTTTAATAAACTTGAAATATTTCTAATTGATTTTTCATAGTCACTAAAAAATGAAACAACATCTAAAGCACGACCTCTATCTATTTTTTCAACATCATTAATATTATCATTTAAAGCTTCACTTTTAAATTTTCTTAATTTAGAAGCTCTTATTCCTCCCATTAGCATTCCATCCAACTCCCTTCCATTTTCAAAGTGTCCTAACCATTGATTTGCTAACGTAGAAAACTGTCCATAAGCAACTGTAGTTGATGAATCTCCATAAGGAGGAGAAGTTAATATCATATCAACACTTTCCTTTTCCATTTTTTTCTTTGGTATATTTTTAATGGTATTCAAATTAAGAACATCAGTCGCAGATTCATTATCTTTTGCTTCCATAAAGTCAACAAGTCCAATAAAATTTTTACCAAGCATTTGTTCCATCCTTCCATAAGGGTCTGGATTAAAAACTTTCATGTCTTCTTTTGTCATTCTATATAACTTGAATTCATTATTTCTAGTCCAAGAAGTATCTCTAACAGTTTGGCTAAATGCTACTTTAAAAAAATCAGAAATATTGGTGTTTTCTATTCTTTCAATATAGTTTTGAATTACAGCAAGTTTCTGTCTAACATCTTTTGAGAACCAATAATCAATTCTCGGATAACTTGGTGCAATAATTGAATCGTTTCCTTGAAAACCAAATCTATATTGAGTTAAGTATTGGTCAAAATCTAATAAATGAAGTTTAAGAGTTTGATTTTCAATTGCTGTAGTTTTAACTTTTGCAAGTAATCTTGCCAATGGATTAAGGTCAGAACCAATTGAATTAATACCTGCTAAATTAGCTTCTACTAAAGATGTTCCTGTTCCACAATAAGGGTCGAACAATGTTTCAGCATTCTGTCCAAAATCATTTATAAGTTTCTTTGCTATTTGAGGTATCATCATAGCTGGATAAGTATGGAAGCCATGAGTAAACGATTTTGTATTTTCAGATTTAAAATCCCACATTTATTTTTTAATAATTTTAAAATTCAATATTACTCCATAAAAAACTGATCTGTAGCAAATTATTGCACATATTATCTTTGCTTTAATTAATTAAAAGGGAGATTTTAAATATAGTGAATTTTGTAGGAATTAATTTGTGGGAAATCCGTAAAATAAATAAAGTTTTTAACATTTATTTCCATTCCACACACATTATGCTTGCCTCCTACGTCGTCGCATAAAAAGTGTTCCATTAATATCGTAAAAGAAACTTTTGAGAATAAATTTTTTAAGAAACTGTAGATAAACTTTCGCTTTTAACCAAAGCTCAAGTTACATAACGCAGAACATTATAACACATTTGTACAGTAGTTTCTGTATAGCCATATTTCAGAATATTTACACATAATATCATTTTTTTTTTACAAAAAAACCTTAACAATAAAATTGTTAAGGTTTATAAGTTAATAGCATTTATACACTAACTTTTTCCTAATATTGTCCCATTCCCAATAACAAGTTCTGTCTTTTAACATCTTTTCTCTACTTTTTTGTTTAAATGCAATTGCGTCTGGTTCTAAGTTGTCAATTTTTAGTTCTTTTAATACTTCTTGTATTGCCAAGTTTAATTTTTTAAAATTTTCTTCCATAATGTTTAATTTAATTTAGTAATGTAAATTTTTATTTGGTTTTTAATAGTTGTTTTTACCCCATTTTCATCTAAAACAGTAGCTTTAAGAACAACATTCTGATTTTCTGATATATTGCCAGGTGTGTAAATAGCACTTATTTTACCATTATTTGTAGTTAATGCTTGTGCTCTAAAAACACCATCTATATTAGTTCCACTCTCTAAAACATCTTCAAGAACTACTTTAAAACCATTTGATACACTTTTTCCTAAAGTATTGGTAACATTTCCAGTTAAGGTTATTTCTCCATCAAAATTATTATGAACAGAAAAAGCTGATGCACTTATTGAAATATTTTCAGGTTCAGATTTTTGTGCAGTTAATTCAAATCTAGTTTTATATTCATTTATATTAAAAACTACAGTTACAGGAGTTAATATAGTAGTGCTTTTTACAGTTATGTTAACAATTAGTTCGTTTTTTACATCTCTAATTGGTTTTATGTCCAATTTATTCGTGTTGTTGTCAACAAAAATTCCATTAATTACTTCTGCAGAAGCTTTTATTTTATCAATATCTGAATCGCTATTAAACTTAACTATAAAGTTTACAGTATCTGAACCATCTGCAATTATAAAATCTCTACTTTGAGTTATATTTGCTAAGTCTCCAAAATTTATTTCGTTTGTACATCCATATAAGTATGTAATCAAACATAAAAAAAAAATCTTTTTCATAATTAAAATCCTATTTTACCAATTAATTTTTGTGCTTCGCTAAATAAACCCACATCAAAAGTAATACTTGCATAAGGGGCTAATGCTATACTATTGCTACTTAAAATTGGATTAGGGTTTTTCTCCCTAACAAAAATAGTACCTAAACCAAGCCTTATTTGTCTTGAAACTCTATAATTTATACCAATCAAAGGACTTATAGAATTGTATAAATCCTCATAATCTTCGGTATTTATTTTACCAACTGTTAACCCAAAATACAGAGATAGATGATGTCTACTAAAATGTCTCTTACCTTTAATTTGATTTAAGGGTAGATTTTTATTTATTCCTCCAATATGCCAATTTAAACCTATTACAGGTCTAAAAATTTGTTTTATTTCTCCTTTTGAATTATGTGCAAAACCCCAAGCAAGTCCTAAATCTGCAATTAAAGCATTTGCATTAGCGGTTTTTAAATTTTTGCTTTGAGTAGTACCACTAATTAAAATTAGTTCTGGGAAAAATTTATTTGTTAAATCATTTACTTTGTTGAAATATGTTGTTAAAATAGCTTTGTTTTCTGTAATAATTTCAATCGATTTTTCTATAAAATTCAAATAAACTTTTTCAACTTTTTTATCTTCTGTAGATGTAGCTCTTAATTGATTTATGATTTGTTTTAATTTTTTAAATTTAGATAAACTGGTAGCTAGTGTTTTAATTCTTTTTTCAAAATTTGATTTATTTTTATTAAAATCTCCATCATAAAAATCTTTAATTTTCTCATAATTATCATCTAAAAACATAGAAGAAATTTCACTGTAAATGGAAATATTAAGTTTTTTTTCTAATAAAACTTTACCTAAATATCTTAAACTACTTTTATCAGTATAACTGAAATCTGTTTTTAAAGAAGTATTCGGGTTTCTAATAACAGAGAGTAATGGTTTTGCCTTTACTAAGAAATTATTAAATTCCAAAGGATGAGATACTATGGGTATTTTTCTTTCGTCTGTATTAATTACAAGTGGTAAAATATCATTTTCAAAAGTAACTTTTAATTTTAAGCTATCCGTTTTTGTTAAATTACCTCCACTACTTTTTTTTAGACTTTCATATTCATTATAAAAATCATTATATGCTTTTATTCTAGAACTTGAATTGTTTTTTATTAAAACAATTTCATATAAACGTTCAGGTTTTAATGGCTTTATATAGGCATAACTTGTTTTTTTAGAAATTAGAGTTGGCTTAAATACTAATTTCTCGTAGACTGCTTCTTTATTTTTTTTTACAAGTTTGTAGTTTTTAATATCTCTAACACTTCTATTGTACTTAATTTCATAAATAATTCCACCTTGTATTTCAGAAGTGTTTAAACTGTCTATAGTAATTCTGAAGTCTATATCGAAAGGAAAAACTCCAGATATAGTTTTTGTTTTAAAATTATATTTTATTTCTTCGGTTTGATTTGGGTTAAGAATATCTTGTGAAAAAGAAAAATTAAAAGCCATTAAAAAAAATATAATAAATAGTAATTTAATTTTTTTATGCATAGTTAGTCTTATTTGGTTTGTAAATATCATATTTTAAAAGTAATTAATAATCCCTACAAATAGGTATTTATCCAAAAACCTTATTTTAAATTATTTATGAAAACCGATATCAATAATCATTTCACATTTTTTTATAGGTAGATTTTCTACATTTTCCGTAAATTCATGCTATGAAAATAAAAAACTATTCTGCTGGTGTTTTACAATACATTCCTTTCTTTTATGTGATTTGGTCTGACGACTTATTGTCTTATTCTGAAGTTTCTGTGGTTAAAAAAGCCATTGAACAAGATAAAACTTTGGAAAAAGAAGATTATAATTACTTGTTAAAATGTTTGAATAAAAAAGTACCTCCTTCTTATGAAGTGATGAAAAATTGGAAAAATACAATTGCAAATTCTGGTATAAAACTGGTAGAAAGTGACACTTATCCTCTGTCTACTTTTAGTCAAAAAATGATTTGCCATCATTTTACAGATTATCCTTTTAATCAGCATTTAAAAGATATTGAAATCAATTTAGGTATTCAACCCAACCATTACAAACACTTATTTGATGTAGAAATTGTAGAAGAAACAACTTCTAGTTTTTACAATTCTATAGAAATAGATAACCTTTTAAAAGGAGATCAAGCCACTGTAATCGATGATTTTAGAGATTTTTTAAAAGACCCAATTTTTAAATGGGACATTAAAAGGGATAAAGAAACATTTAGAAACCATGTTTTAAAACAAGTAGAATTCTTGGCAAAAGAAGGTTATGGAGCTATGTCTTATGCAAAATCTTATGGAGGCACTAATAATATGGTGGGTTATGCCACTATTTTTGAAAACTTAATGTATGTTGATGGTAGTTTGGCGATAAAATTTGGAGTGCAATTTGGACTTTTTGGAGGAAGTATTCAAAAACTGGGAACTAAAAAACATCATGACAAATATTTGTTGGAAACTGGAAAAGCCAACATTTTAGGCTGTTTTGCAATGACAGAAACAGGACATGGATCGAATGTGAGAGGTATAAAAACCACAGCTACTTACGATAAAGAAACAGATAGTATTGTTATTCATACTCCAGGAGAAAATGACAATAAAGAATATATTGGGAATGCTTTACACTCAACCATGGCTTCTGTATTTGCACAATTAATTGTTGATGGAAAAAACCAAGGTGTGCATGCTATTTTAGTAACTATTCGTGATGAAAATCACAATTTAACACCTGGAGTTACCATCGAAGACAATGGTTATAAATTAGGATTGAATGGTGTTGATAATGGTAAAATTTGGTTCAATCAAGTAAAAGTTCCTAGAGAAAACTTGTTGAATAAGTATGGAGATATTACTGCTGATGGTTCCTATCATTCTGAAATAGAGAATCCCAACAAACGCTTTTTTACAATGTTGGGTACTTTAGTGGGTGGTAGAATCTGTGTAGCAAGAGCTGGACTTGGAGGTGCAAAAAAGTCTTTGGCAATTGCTGTAAAACACGCTTTAAAAAGGAGGCAATTTAACGACAGTATAAAAATTCAAGAAGATTTATTGATGGATTATCCAAGTCACCAATTGCGTTTAACGCCTGCAATTGCCAGCTGTTATGTATATGATATTGCTTTGACACATATTATGAAAGAATACAGCAATCCAGAAATTAAAGACAAACGAAAAATAGAAACCCAAGTTGCTGGTTTAAAGTCAATAATTACATGGTTTGCCAATGATACCATACAAGAATGTAGAGAAGCTTGTGGAGGAAAAGGATATTTGTTAGAAAATCAAATTGCAGATTTAAAAGGAGATGTAGATATTTTTACCACGTTTGAAGGTGATAATCATGTTTTGTTACAATTGGCTGCAAAAGGTGTTTTGTCTGATTTTAAATCGGAATTTAACAGTGCAGGTTTTACAGCGGTTTTAAAATTATTGGGAGAAAGAATTGGCGATAAACTCAATACCATTAATCCTGTTTATACTAATAATGTAGATACAGCACATTTGTACAGTGCTAAATTTCATAAACACGCATTCGATTATCGAACAAGGAGGTTAACCTACACAGTTGCCATGAGAATTCGAGATTATGTAAAAAAAGGAGTTCCCTCCTATCAAGCATTCTTAAAAGTTCAAACGCATTTGTTGACTTTAGGAAAAGCGTACAGTGTAGCATTGGCTTATGCAACTTTTGTAGATTTCACAGAAACTATTATCAATGAAAAAAACAGGCAACTATTTCAAAAATTAGGAACTTTGTATGCTTTACACGAATTAAGAAAAGACGCTTCTTGGTATTTAGAACAAGACTACATGAGTGGCACAAAATCGAAAGCAATTAGACAACGTGTAGAAAGACTTTCTACAGAATTAAGACCACATATTGGAGTTTTAGTTGATGGTTTTGGAATTCCAAAACATTGTTTGGAAGCACCAATTGCGAATTAAAAATAAATATTTTAATTAAAATGAAATAAAAAAGGATATCCCAAAAATTAAGAAAATAGTCAATTTTAGTAGTTAAAAAAATAGGAATTATATTGATTTAAAATTCCTTGCTAAGCAAGTAAATACAGATTTTTTAAGAACTATAATATCTCTATTTATTAGAGCTAAAAGACAGGTAAATAACATTTTTGAGACATCCTCTACAATTCAAATAATAAAGCGTTTATTAATAGCTCATCATTTTTCCTTTTTTCTTTTTTAATTGTTTTTCGAGTTCGTTAATGGTTTCAGAAACAGCACTTTTAAAATTATCATGACTCGATTCTGCAAATAAACGAGGCCCAGGAACACTTAGACGAATGCTACAAATCATTCCTGTATCTTCAGATGATGTGTTTTCTGTTTTATAAAAAACATCAGCTCTTACAATAAAGCCAAATTTTTCAAACAATTTATTCAATTTTTCTTCTGTATAGCTTTCTAAACGTTCGCTTGCTGCAACATCATGATATTCGTAATTAATTTCCATAATTTTAAATTTAATTAATGTTTTTTTTTAAAATTAATACACTCTTAGTCTCTACTCTTGTAGCATAACCTTCTTTTAAAATAGAGTCGATTCCGTCTATAAGATCTTTAAAATTTGGGTGACCAAAAGGTATTTTTCTTATACGCAAATTAAGAATAAAATAATTTGCTATTAGACTCTATTAAAATCATTTTGAACTCATTTAAAAATAAATCTTAAGGCATATTGTAGAGAGCTTTCTAGATATGGAATTTGAGAATTTGTAAATATAAAATCAATTTGGATTGCTTAAAAACGAATCAATAAAGCATCAACATTAAAAAATAGACTTTTGTGAGTGGTTTTATAGTACTAATTTTGCGCTATGAAAAAATCTATTTCAGAAAAAGTCTATTTCTTTTTTAATACTGATGATAAAAATGTTGACAAGCATTTGCCAAGAAATTACTTTTTACTTTTAATAAGCAGCATTTTCACAAAATTGGGAGACACTTTAAGTAATCCAAAAACTGTATTGGCTTGGATTATGAATTATATAAACGCACCTGTTTATATGATTAGTTTTATTGTGCCAATTAGAGAATCTGGCTCTATGTTGCCTCAAATATTTTTAGCCAGTTACATTAAAACCAAAGCAAAAAGAAAGTGGATTTATGTTTTTGGGTCTATTTTTCAATTTGCTTCAATTTTAGCCATTGGTTTAACAGCGTTTTTTTTTGAAGGTGTTTTAGCAGGAAGTTTCATCATTTTATTTCTGATAATTTTTAGTCTTTCAAGAAGTTTATGTTCTGTAAGTTCTAAAGACGTTTTAGGTAAAACAATTCCAAAAGACAGACGTGGAAAATTAAAAGGATATACAGTTTCTGCATCTGGAATTTTAGTTTTATTGGCAGGTTTATTTATGATGTATAAATCTAAAAATAATGCTTCTCTCCTATTTTATAGTGGAATTTTAGTTTTTGCAAGTTCTATGTGGCTCATTTCAGCATTAATTTATTCAAAAATTAAAGAACCAAAAAGTAAAACCGAAGAAAATAAAGATACTTGGAAAAAGGTTTTACAAAGAATAAAAATCGTAAAAAAAGATAGTCATTTTAGGAACTTTATTATTGCACGATCACTTTTATTATGTTCTGCTTTAACTGCTCCTTTTTATGTTTTATTGGCACAAGAAAATATTGGTAAAGAAAGTTATTTGTTAGGTTTGTTTATTATTGCAAATGGAGTTGCATCCATTTTAAGTGCTCCAATTTGGGGAAAAATGGCAGATAAATCAAGTAAAAATGTGATGTCTTTTGCAACGATAATTGCATCTTTTTTAGGAATTGGAATGTTTGTGATTATTGAAATATTTACAGAATTTTCGAAAGTATTTTGGTTGTATCCAGTAGCTTTTTTCATTTTAGGAATTGCATATAGTGGAGTAAGATTGGGAAGAAAAACTTATGTTGTAAATATGGCTGAAGGAAACAAAAGAACAGATTATGTAGCTGTAAGCAATACCATTATTGGTTTTATTTTACTAGTAACTGGAGGAATTAGTGCTTTGGCTTCTTTATTTTCTGTTGAAATTGTGTTGTTCGTTTTATCGATATTCGGAATTTTAGGCGCATTTTTGAGTTACAAACTG
Organism: Polaribacter sp. 2305UL8-11; assembly: GCF_058147165.1. Taxonomy (NCBI): domain Bacteria; kingdom Pseudomonadati; phylum Bacteroidota; class Flavobacteriia; order Flavobacteriales; family Flavobacteriaceae; genus Polaribacter; species Polaribacter sp. 2305UL8-11. Next base: position 144,407 of record NZ_JBYVJW010000005.1, read on the forward strand.
CCAAATGTAGAAGCTGAATAATTATGTAGTTACAATTTCTTCATCGTTATTATTCAAATACATATCTGCATATACTTTTGTAAAATGTGCTCCAAAAAAGAGAATTAAACTCGAATACGAAACCCACAACATAATTAAAATTACAGAACCTGCTGCTCCATAAGTAGAACCTGGATCCATTTCATTAAAATACCAGGCCAACAAATATTTACCAATGACAAACAAAATGGCTGTTAATCCTGCTCCTACTTTTACAGCTCGCCAACGCACTTTTTTACTTGGTAAATATTTAAACATCGCAGAAAATAATATGTAAATAAATAAAATAGACATTAGAAAGTCTAAAACATAAATATATTCAAACAAATTATCTGGTACAAATTTTTCAATTCGTCTGCTAAATGCACTAATTAAAGCTGTTAAGACAAAACTAATCAGCAATAAAAAACCAATAATTAAAATGAAACCAAAACTTTTTAAGCGGTCGAAAATTATTTTTAAGAATCCGTTTGTGTTTGGGTTTTCTTTTACTTTCCATATTTTATCAAAAGCAGCTTGTAATTGATAAAAAACTCCAGTTGCACCATAAATAAGTGTTCCTATACCAATAATAGTAGTGAAAACAGAAACAGATTCATCTCCTCTATCTAACATCATTACCCTAATAGATTCTGCAGTTTGTACTCCAACAGCTTTTGTTATTTCATCTAACAATTCTCCTTGCACAATTTCTCTTCCCCAAATATTACCAACTATATTTAAAATGATAACAATTAATGCAGGCAAAGATAAAATGGCATAATAGGCAACTATGGCACTTAGCTCAAAAGGACCACTATCTAACCAATTGCTTCCTGTTTTTTTTAATAATTTAGGAAAATCTTTTATAATTGTTTTTGCTTGCAAAGTTTTATTTTAGAATTGTAAAGTTACCATTTTGAAATTTTTATAATTTGCGTAGATGCGTTTATTTTGAACTCATTTCGAAAATTATTATATGGTTTTATAACTTAAGATAACCATAGCCAATAAAAAACTTTTTTGGATTGATAAGAGATAATTTATTAGAATTAGTCCTATGTTTTAGAAGTTCCAGTTACATTTTTTACTTTCCTTTTTCTGGAAGTAATAAAGTAAACACCTGTTAATAAAATTGCAGAAGCAATCATAGATTGTGTAGAGATTTTTTCATCCAAAAAATACCAACCCATAAATAATGCAATTACAGGATTTACATAAGCAGAAGTTGCCACTTTTTCTGTAGAAACTACTTTTAATAAATAATTAAATGCTGTAAAAGCCACTATACCTCCTAAAACAACCAATAATAGCATAGATATTTGAACATTTGAACTCCAACTTAATGGAGATGTCCAACTTTCTTGGAAAGAAAAACTAATAATTGCCAAAATAAAACCAGCAATAACCATTTGTATTCCAGTACTTACAAAGAAATTTTTAGGCAAATCTGCTTTAGAAACAAAAACGCCTCCATAACTCCAACCTAAAACACATCCTAACATTACTAAAATTCCTAAAATTGTTTTTTCTGAAGTTACTAATTCTTGTTGACTAACTAATAAAATCATACCCAAAATACCTAAACAGACTCCAAAAATAGATTTTTTCTGCATTGGTTTTCTATCTAAAAACCGAAGAATTAATAAAACAAACAAAGGTTGTGTAGATGCTATTAATGCTGCAAAACCACTATCTACATATTGCAATGCCCAGACAAAAACGCTGTTGCCTAAAATTAAAAAAAAGAAAGAGGCAATTGCAGAGTTAAGAAATTGTTTTTTGGTGATTTTAAATTGAAAACCTAATGTTTTAGCAATTAACAACATTAAAAAACCAGCAGTAGAAAAACGAATGCAAGCCAAGAAAAAAGGAGGTAATTCAGTTACAGCTACTTTATTAAACAAATAGGTAGAACCCCAAATAACATAAATAGATATAAATGCTATGATGATTAAAATTTGAGATTTATTCGCTTTCATTTTCCAATTTATTACAAGTTGCGAAATTACTATTAATAATTAATTCCTTTTCATTTTTAATTGAGAATATAAAGGAATAATAATTAGTATATTTGAAACAACACCAACCAAATGGAAAAAGAAACATTTAATAAATCTAGAGTAATTAATTTTACGGACGCAGTTTTTTCAATTGCAGTTACCTTATTAGTCTTAGAAATTGTAATTCCAACTTATAAAGAATTACGCTCTTTTAACACTTTGCAAATTTTACAAAATAGAATCCCAAGTTTTATAGGTTTGGTGGTTAGTTTCTTAGTCATAGCTTTGTACTGGGTAAATCACATGCGAATTTTTAAATATGTAACCACTGTTGATAATCGACTTTTATGGTATAATATTTTCTTATTATTTTTTATTATACTGCTCCCCTTTTCTACAGGTTTTTACGTAAAAGGCTTTAATTATATTGGCCCTTTTGTTTTTTATTGCTTTAATCTTTCTGCAATTGGGTTGTTTAATTATTTGATAAATGTTTACGTTCCTAAAAAAGAAAAGGAGCTTACAGGAATTACACCAACACTTGGTAAATATTTTAAATTTAGAGCTTTAAACGCTTTGTTAATTTGGGTTATTGCAGGTTTTTTAGCTTTAGTTTGGCCTTATACTTCACGCTTTTTATTCCTATTATTATTTGGATTTGAAATATTATTGACTCGCTATTACAAGAAAAAATTAAAGAAAGAAGCTACAGTTGAATAAAGAATATCCTTTTGATCCTTCTATAAAAAATCATCTAATTATTGCTTTGAGTTTGGCAATTTGGATTTTTGTTTTCCTATATTTTACAGAGCCACTAGATGTAAACCTATTAAATGAGAATGAAAAATTGAAGTTTCTTTCTGGTTATGGACTTATTGGCGGTTTTACTTACGTTTTATTTCTTCCTTTTCAGTATTTAATTTTTAATAAAAAGGATAAAAAATGGACACTTCTTAGTGAAATTTTATTTTTAAGTATCTTCTGTTTTTGTGCAATTGCTATAGCTCGCATGTACTATCTATATGTAGTTATGGCAAATGATAGAAACCCAAATGATTTATTTTATATGCTTAAAAGCATTTATTTTCCTGCATTATTAACTATTTTACCAATAATAATTATTGGACGTTTTGCTTTCGGAAAATACAAAGAGAAAAAATTAGCCCAAGAAAAAATTGAAATTAAAGGCGAAGGAAATTACGAAGGTTTACGTTTATTTTTAAATGATGTGATTTGCATACAATCTTCAGACAATTATATTGAAGTTTTTTATGTTTCTGGAACTGAATTAAAGAAAACATTAATCAGAAATAAATTGTCTGTAATTGCTGATGAATTTCCAGCACTTTTAAGAACACATCGTTCTTATTTGATAAATCCTTTTCATTTTTTACAATGGAAAACTGCCAATAGTAAATTATTTGTTATTGTAACTCACCACATAGAAGTGCCAGTTTCTAGAACCTATCAAAATGATGTAAAAGCAGTTTTGAATTCTACCACAGAATAGTTGTATTTCGCCCCAAACACCTTTATCTATTACCTTTTTTGTTGATTCCTTTCTAGTTTTGTATCAGAAAGTTTAATCAATAAAATCATCATTATGAAAACTCAAATTACATTTATTACTGCTTTATTTTTATCAATCTTTGTTTTATCAGCTCAAAACAAACAACAAGAAATCTTAATTATGGGAACCATGCACACTGTTCCTAAAATTGTAAAAAAGAGTTACAAACCGATGCTAAAGTTTGCTAAAAAATACAATCCTGAAGCTATTTATGTGGAATCACCAATGGCAAATGACACAAAATCTTGGGAGTATTTAAAAAACGGTTGGTCTAAAAATTATCAACAATTTTATCATTTATCAGATTCTTTAAAAACGTCATTTGATTTTAATGAAAGTAAATTCAACAATTTATCTAAAAAAGAATTCAATAAATTAACTAAAGATGAAATTAAATTTATGATAACTGCTTCTGCTTATAAAAGAGATAATGGAAACTATGAATTATATCAATATATATTAAAACACGGAATTGATGGCGCTAAAAAACTTACAAGACACGAAGATGGAGATTTAACCTACAAATTGGCATTAGCAAAGAATTTACGAGTTGTAAATATGGATGACCAACAAACGAACAAAGAATACCATAAAGCTTGGAATAAATGTAGCAAAGAAGGGAGAAATAATGGAAATAATTTGGCAAATTCTAAACTGAATAAGAAGAACTATAATAGCTCAATTTTACCAGCAATTTTTAGAGGATTAGGAAAACATACCAATAAGAGAAAATCGCTGAATCAACTACATACAATGGCTTCTTTTAGTTATGTTTTAAAAGATACAGAAGGTTGTAAGGAAGGGAGAAAATATTGGAATGAGAGAAATGAAAGAATGGCAAAAAACATTGCAACTCAAGTAATGTCTTCAAATAAAACAAAAAATTTAGTAATTGTAGGGGCTTCTCATGTAATTGGCTTAGAAAAAGAATTAAAGAAAAACTATCCGAACTTAAAAATAATTCTAATGAATGAGTATTAAACTTTCTAAATATTTATTACTTAGAAAACGCTCGCAATTAAATTGCGAGCGTTTAATATTTTTAAACCTCACAAGCATTTTACTTGTGAGGTTTTGGTTTTAAAACCATTATCAAACTAACTATTTTCTTCTTCACTTTTAGTGTTGATAAAATCGATATCTCTCGTATTTTTTTGGACAGTAATTGCACCAAATAAACTTAATAAATAGGAAATTGCATAGAATCCTTTTTCACTCAATGCTAAATCTGCATTTCTTAAACCGATGATTAATAATAACAAAGCCGCAATTACAATCACCCAACTTATTCCATAATACATTTCGCTTACTTTTATGTGTTCAGCCTTGTCTCTTACAGCTTTTTGTAAAGAAATAACAGCGTAAATTCCCATTAAAAGAATCGCAAAATAATATCCTTTTTCGTTTAATTCCATACTTGCATTCCACAAACCAATACAATAAGAAAGCAGTCCAATAATTACAACTCCCCAACTTGCACCAATGTATGCTGATGTAGGTTTCTGATTTAATTCGTTTTTAGATTTGCTACTTTTTTTCTGTTTTTTAGTTTCCTCATTTGTAGAAACTGTTGTTTGATAATTCATAATATTTAGTTTCATAATTATGGTACAAATTTGCGATAGATTAAGAAGTCATGAAAAACTATTTTTAATTAATACTGACGATATAATTTAATTAATTTTAAATATTTACAATTATTTATTTATCTTAAAAAATATTTACTGACGATATAATGATAAATATAAAAGAGATACTGCATAGTTTTACTGATGAAAAGCAGGAAGAATTTATTTCTTATTTAGAAAAAAAGAACAAAAGAGCAGATGCAAAAAATATACAATTGGTAAAACTATTAATTGCTGACAATTTATCGTCTAAAGAAATTTGTTTAAAACTTTACCAAAAAGATAACAAACCAGCTTTACATGCTTTAAGAAAACGATTATTCCAATCTATTATTAATTTTACAGCCAACTCGAATTTAAAAGAAGAGAATTCTATAGATATACAATTGATAAAATTTATTATTTCTGCAAGAGTTTTTCTTAAAAAGGGACAATTTAAGATTGGCTATAAAATTTTAGAAAAAGCTGAAATTATAGCAAAAGAGCATCAATTATTCACAATTTTAAATGAAATTTATCATTCTAAAATTCAGTATTCGTATGCTTTTCCATCTTTAAATATTGATGAAATTATTAATGATTTTAAAGAAAACCAACAACAATTATCATTGGAAGAAGAAATGAATATTGCTTATGCAAAAATTAGAAAAACGCTACAAGAAGTTCAGCATCAGCAAAAAATTATCGATATAAAAGTGATGATAAACAATGTTTTAGAAGAACATCAAATTAAAATATCGAGTTCTTTTTCTTTTAAATCTTTGTTTCAAATATTACAAATTACCAATATTTCTTCTGCTCTAAATTTTGATTATTGGAGTATTGAGTCTTTTATGATTGAAAGTTATCAACTTATAAAAAATCATAAATCGAAAGAAAAACAACTCTTTTATCATATCGAAATTTTATATCTAATTGCCAACACACTTTTTAGAAATAAGAAATTTACCCAATCTTTAGATTATTTAGATTTGATGCACACTCACATGCAACAACAAAAAAGCAAATATTTTAAGGGATATAATCCTAAATACAACCTTTTACTTGCTTTAAACTATAATTATAGTGGAAATCAAGAAAAAGCAATTGATTTGTTACTTCCTTTTATCAATCAAAAAAACATAGATATTGTAGCTCAATTAGATATTTATTTATCATTAATTGTATTTTATTCTCAAAAGAAAGAATTGAAAAAAGCGCAAAATTTGTTCTCGGAATTTTATCATACAGACAAATATTACATTGAAAAAGCAGGCATAGAATGGACAATTAAAAAAAATATTATAGAAATTCTATTACAGATAGATTTAGGAAATATAGATATTGTAGAATCAAGGATATTGAGTTTTAAAAGAGCATATTTTAAGCACTTAAAAAGTATTCGTCAAGAAAAAGTAATCACTTTTATAAAACTGATTGAAATCTATTATAAAAACCCAGAAATAAGCACCAGTAAAGATTTCAAAGACAAAGTTGAAGTATCTTTTAACTGGATTGGAAAAGAAAAGGAAGATATTTTTATGATGAGTTTCTTTGCTTGGCTAAAAGCAAAAATGACCAAACAAGATGTGTATTTGGTCACTTTAGATTTGATGAAGATATAAAACTAAGTCTGTTCGAACGCAATTGAGAATTTATAAAAAGTGTAGAAATATAATAACCTTTCGACTGCGCTCAAGGAGACAAGTTAAGACTAGTTTTACTTATGTCTACTTTTTAATTCGGCTTCGATATCTTTTAAGGTAAAACCTTTCGCTTGCAACAACATTAAATAATGAAAAAGTAAATCTGCGGATTCGTATAAAAACAATTCGTCGTTATTATCCATTGCTTCAATAACAGTTTCTACTGCTTCCTCTCCTACTTTTTGTGCAACCTTATTAATTCCTTTATCAAAAAGAGATACAACGTAGCTTTTTTGATTATCCTGACGAAGGTCAGGATCTATTTTTGAAATTTTAACTCGTTCTTTAATTACACCTTCTAAGGTAGAAAAGAAACCATAATTAGGCGTATTTTCTTCATTCCAACAAGTATCAGAACCTTTATGACAAGTAGGTCCAACAGGATTTACAGAAATTAACAAAGTATCATTATCGCAATCTAATTTCATATCAACCAGATTTAAAACATTACCACTTTCTTCCCCTTTTGTCCAAAGGCGATTTTTAGTTCTGCTAAAAAAAGTGACTAATTTCGTTTCTTGTGTTTTAGCAAAGGCTTCTTCATTCATATAACCCAACATTAACACATTTTTTGTGGTTGCATCTTGTATGATTGCTGGAACTAATCCATCTTTATTTTTATTGAAATTGATGTTCATAATTTTACTTATTTATTTTGTCAGTTCGAGTAATTTCGATTTTTTATCGAAATTGTATCGAGAATTCTTAATTACTTCTCGATACAATTTTTTCATTCTTCAAAAATCACTCGAAGTGACAATCCGTGTTATAAACGTACTGGAATATTATTCTCTTTTAACTCTTGTTTTAATTCTAAAATAGGGATTTCTCCAAAATGAAAAACGCTTGCTGCCAAAGCTGCATCTGCTTTTCCTTTTGTAAATGTATCCACAAAATGTTGTATAGTTCCTGCACCTCCAGAAGCAATTATTGGGATGTTTACTAATTCTGATAATGTCGCTAAAGCTTCATTCGCAAAACCTGCCTTAGTTCCATCATGATTCATAGATGTAAATAAGATTTCACCTGCTCCACGTTCTTCAACTTCTTTTGCCCAATCAAACAATTTGATTTCTGTAGGAATCGTTCCTCCTGCCAAATGCACAAACCATTCTCCTTCAATTTGTTTTGCATCTATAGCAACTACCACACATTGACTCCCAAATTTATCTGCTAACTCGTTGATTAATTCTGGTCTTTTAACTGCTGATGAATTGATAGACACTTTATCTGCACCACATTTTAAGAGAGCATCTACGTGTTCTACAGAGGAAATTCCACCACCCACTGTAAACGGAATATTTACTTGTTCAGCTACTTTTAACACCATATCTAAAGTAGTTCCTCTATTTTCTAAAGTAGCTGCAATATCTAAAAAAACTAGCTCATCTGCACCTAATTCTGCATATTGTTTTGCTAAAACTACAGGATCTCCTGCATCAATTAAATTTACAAAATTGACACCTTTTACGGTTCTTCCATTTTTAATATCTAAACAAGGTACTATTCTTTTTGTTAACATAAACCCATCCTAACCTTCCCAAAAGGAAGGAACTTTATTTTTGTCACCTTGAGCGCAGTCGAAAGGTCTTTTTGAGATTTCTTAACAGCGCTCGAAATGACATTAGTTATTAATTATAAAATTCTCCAACTGTTTTAAGCTAATTTTATTCTCATAAATCGCTTTTCCGATAATAACACCTTCACATCCAATTTCTGCTAATTTGGGCAATTCATCAAAAGTTGAAATTCCACCAGACGCAATTAATTTTAACAGTCCTGTCTCCTTGAGCGCAGTCGAAAGGTTATTATTAGTTCTTGACTGCGCTCGAACTGACAATATTTCCTTATAAACACCAAAACTTGGTCCTTGTAGCATTCCGTCTTTAGAAATATCTGTACAAATTACATACTGAATTCCTTTTTGCTGATAATCAGATATAAAAGGAATCAATTCTAAAGAACTTTCTTCTTGCCAACCATTGGTAGCTATTTTTCCACCAGAATTATCTGGATAAAAATCGGCTCCTAAAATAATTTTTTCTGAACCATATTTAGAAATCCAACTTTCAAAAATTTCTGGGTTCTTTACTGCAATACTACCTCCTGTAATTTGATTTGCGCCAGAATTAAAGGCTATTTCTAAATCTTTATCAGATTTTAAACCACCTCCAAAATCGATTTTTAAATTAGTTTTGGTTGCGATTTGCTCTAAAACTTTATAATTAATAATCTGACTCGCTTTTGCGCCATCTAAATCTACAACATGTAAATATTCGATTCCAGAAGCTTCGAATTCTTTGGCGACTTCAAGTGGTTTTTCATTATATATTTTCTTCGTATTGTAATCGCCTTTTGTAAGTCGAACACATTTTCCTTCGATGATATCTATTGCTGGTATTATTCTCATTTTTTATTCCCTTGTCTGGTCGAGCGCAGTCGAGACCTCATTATAACCTCTCGACTGCACTCGAGGAGACATTTTAGATTTATTTAAATATTTATAAATTCAAAAAGCTTTGTAAAATTTTAGCACCTTCAATTCCTGATTTCTCTGGATGAAATTGAACTCCATAGAAATTATCTTTTTGCAAAGCAGATGCATATTCAATTTCGTAATCTGTTTTTGCAATCATTTCATCGCATTTTTCTGCATAAAAACTATGTACCAAATACATAAATTCTTTGTCTTTAATCCCTTTGAACAAATCCGATTTTAAATCAGCAATCACATTCCAGCCCATTTGTGGAACTTTTACAGATTTTGAAAACTTTTTTACATCAACATTAAAAATACCCAAACCTTTTGTGTTTCCTTCTTCAGAAGAATTACACATTAATTGCATTCCTAAACAAATACCCAAAACTGGTTGTTTTAAAGTAGGTATAACTTTATCTAATCCGCTTTCTTGCAACATTTTCATAGCAGAACTTGCTTCTCCAACTCCAGGGAAAATTACTTTATCAGCATTACTGATTTCATCAATATTATTAGATAAAATAGCCTCCACTCCTAACCTTTTAAAAGCAAATTGAATGCTTTTAATGTTTCCTGCTCCGTAATTTATAATGACAAGTTTCATTTATAACATTCCTTTTGTAGATGGCAAAAACATTTTATTCGAATCTCTTTTTACTGCCATTTTCATTGCTTTTGCAAAAGCTTTAAAAATTCCTTCTATTTTATGATGTTCGTTTACGCCTTCTGCTTTAATATTTAAATTACATTTTGCGCCATCTGTAAAAGATTTAAACAAGTGGAAAAACATTTCTGTTGGCATATCACCAATTTTTTCTCTTTTGAATTCTGCATTCCACTCCAACCAATTTCTTCCACCAAAATCTACTGCAACTTGCGCTAAACAATCGTCCATGGGTAAGCAAAAACCATATCTTTCTATGCCTAATTTATTACCTAAAGCTTTGTTGAACAACTCACCAAAAGCAATCATGGTATCTTCTATAGTATGATGTTCATCCACTTCTAAATCGCCATCTACTTTTATGATTAAATCCATAGCACCATGTCTCCCAATTTGGTCTAACATGTGGTCGAAAAAATGTAAACCTGTAGAAATATCATTTTTACCTGAACCATCTAAATTTAATTTGATGTAAATCTTAGTTTCATTGGTGTTTCTAGTAATTTCTGCAACTCTATCATCTAATTTTAAAAACTCATAAATTTCTAACCAATCCGTGCTTATCAAGGCAATACAATTAATGATTTCTTGCTTAGAAGTTTCAATTTCATCTGCTCCTAATTCAGGATCTTCAGACAAGAAAATTCCTTTAGCACCTAAGTTTTTAGCCAATTCCATATCTGTAATTCTATCACCTAAAACAAAAGAATTTTCCAAATCATACTCTTTAGAAAAATACTTAGTTAATAAACCTGTTCTTGGTTTACGAGTTGATGCATTTTCGTGTGGAAAAGTTCTATCTATATAAACTTCAGAAAACACAACGCCTTCTTTTTCAAAAGCATCAATAATTTTATTTTGAGCAGGCCAAAAAGTATCTTCAGGAAAAGAAGCTGTTCCTAAACCATCTTGGTTGGTAACCATTACCAATTCGTAATCCAATTCTGAAGCAATTTTTGCCATATATTGAAACACTTTTGGGTAATATTCTAACTTTTCTAAGCTATCTAATTGATAATCTACAGGTGGTTCTAACACTAAAGTTCCATCTCTGTCTATAAATAATACTTTTTTGCTCATTTTATTTTTCTTGTCATTCCTGTGAAAACAGGAATTTATTTGATTCTAAATTAGTTAATTTTGGATTCCTGCCTACGCAAGAATGACAAATTTATGCTATCGAATGGCTTTTAAAGCTCTAATTAACTTTTGATTTTCTTCGCAAACCCCAACACTAATTCGTAAACAGTTTTCACACAAAGGTTGTGTTGTTCTATTTCTAATCACTACTCCATATTCTATAAGTTGATGGTAACGTTTTGTTGCATCATCAACTTTTAACAATAAAAAATTACCATCAGAAGGATAGACCTTTTCAATATAACTTACGCAACATTCTAACTCTTGTTTTAATCGTTTTCTTTCGCTGATTAACTGATTGATTTCATTTTTGATTTCATCTATTTTTTTAAGCCTAGAAATAGCTCTTTGTTGCGTTAGCTTATTTACGTTGTAAGGTGGCTTTATAGTATTTAAAATTTTAATAATTTCTGTTGATGCATAACAAACTCCTAATCGTATTCCTGCCAAACCATAAGCTTTAGAAAGTGTTTGTGTAATAATTAAATTAGGAAACTCTTCTAATCTTTCTAACCAACTTTTTTGTTCTGAAAAATCAATATATGCTTCATCTATTACAACCAATCCTTTAAATTTTTTTAATAACACTTCAACAAATTTCGTGTTAAAACTATTACCAGTTGGATTGTTGGGCGAGCATAAAAACAAAATTTTACTATTCTTATCGGTATTTTTTAATATTTTATCTACATCTGGCTGAAAGTTAGCATTTAATAAAATTTTTCTGTTTTCTACAGCATTTATATTGGCCAAAACCCCATACATACCATAAGTTGGTGGCAGTGTAATAACATTATCTTTATTAGGTTCACAGAAAGCTCTAAAAATTAAATCTAAAACCTCATCACTTCCATTTCCTAATAATATTTTTTTTTTATGAATATTTTTTATTGATGAAAATAAGTCTTTTACTTTGTTTTGTTGAGGGTCTGGATAACGATTTACACCATTTTCAAACGGATTTTCATTCGCGTCTAAAAAAATCATATTATCGGAAGCTGCGTCTTTATACTCATCTCTTGCTGACGAATATGGCTGAAGAGATTTAATGTTTTCTCTTATAAAATTATTGATGTTAAAGTTTGTTTTCATACTTTAAAGACTTTAAAAATAAAGTTTTCGTTACATTTTTATTGCAAATTTTTTAAACGAACTGTAACTGCATTTTTATGCGCATGCAAACCTTCTGCTTCTGCCATTAATGCTATAGCATTTCCAATATTTAAAATTCCTTCTTTTGTTATTTCTTGAAACGTGATACTTTTTGTAAAACTATCTAAATTTACTCCAGAATACGCTTTACTAAACCCATTTGTAGGTAATGTATGATTGGTCCCTGATGCATAATCTCCAGCACTTTCTGGGGTATAATTACCAATAAAAACAGAACCAGCATTTACAATATTGTTTATATAAAAATCGTTGTTATTTGTGCAAACAATAAAATGTTCTGGGCCATATTCGTTAATAATTTCCAACGCTATTTTATCATTTTCTACAAAAATAGATTTTGAATTTTCGATTGCTTTTTGAGCAATTTCTTTTCTAGGTAATTCTAAAAGTTGTTTTTTAATTTCATTAGAAACTTCATTTATTAATTGTTTTGAAGTTGATACTAAAATAACTTGGCTATCTGCCCCATGTTCTGCTTGACTTAGTAAATCTGATGCTACAAAACTCGCATTTGCAGAATTATCTGCAACCACCAACAATTCACTTGGTCCAGCAGGCATATCAATAGCTACTCCATATTTAGTGGCTAACTGTTTGGCAACTGTAACAAACTGATTTCCTGGACCAAATATCTTATATACTTGCGGAATATTTTCTGTACCAAATGTAAATCCTGCAATAGCTTGAATTCCGCCAACTTTTACAATTTTTGTTACACCACATAAATTTGCTGCGTATAAAATTGCTGGATGAATTTTTCCTTCTTTATTAGGTGGAGAACACAAAACAATTTCTTTACAACCTGCAATTTGTGCAGGAATTGCCAACATTAAAACTGTTGAAAACAGCGGTGCTGTTCCTCCAGGAATATACAAACCTACTTTTTGAATGGGTCTTTTTTCTTGCCAACAAGAAACTCCGTTTGTAGTTTTTACAAAAACTTTTTCGGTTTTTTGGGCTTTATGAAATTTTGTAATATTTTCTTTTGCAATATTTATAGCTTCTTTTAATTCTTTCGAAACTAAGTCTAATGCTTGATCAATTTCTTGTGCTGATACTAAATTACTATCTAAAGAAACGCCATCAAAAATTGAAGTATATTTTTTTATAGCAGCATCTCCATTTCTTTGTACATCATCAAAAACTTGATTGACAGTTTTCTCAATATCATTAACGGTTTTTGTTGGTCTTTGTAAAATTGAATACCAATCTTTTTTAGGTGGATTATTTATAATTTTCATTTTACAATACCATTTTTTCAATAGGGCAAACTAAAATACCTTCTGCACCATTTGCTTTTAACTCATCTATAATTTCCCAAAATTCATTTTTACTAATTACTGTATGCACAGAACTCCAACCTTTTTCTGCCAAAGGCAAAACAGTTGGGCTTCTCATACCTGGTAAGAGTTTTAAGATATTTTCTAACTTTTCATTTGGGGCGTTTAATAATACATATTTAGAATCTCTACCTTTTAAAACCGATTGAATTCTAAATTTAATTGTATCCAAAATAGCCTTTCTTTCTTCAGAAATTTGTGGAGAAACCGCTAAAACTGCTTCAGATTTAAATAAAACTTCAATTTCTTTTAATCCATTTTTAAATAAGGTTGAACCACTTGAAACGATGTCGCAAATACCATCTGCTAAACCAATATTTGGCGCAATTTCTACAGAACCATTAATTGTGTGCAACTGCGCATCTATTTTTTGTTCTTTTAAAAATTGTTGCACGGTTTCTGGGTAGGAAGTAGCAATTCTTTTACCTGCTAAATCTTTTAGTGATTTTGCTTTAGATTCTTTAGGTACAGCAATAGATACTTTACATTTAGAAAAACCTAATTTCTCTACAAATTCAATATCATTTCCTTTTTCAATTAAAACATTCTCACCAATAATTGCTGCATCAACAACTCCATCTCTTAAATACTGAGGAATATCTCCATTTCTTAAATAAAAAACTTCTACTGGAAAATTTCTTGCAGAAGCTTTTAGCTGATCTTTTCCATTATTTATAGAAATACCAATATCTTTTAAGATTCTCATAGAATCTTCATTAAGCCTTCCTGATTTTTGTACTGCAATTCTTAAATTACTCATTTTTAGTTGTTTTAATGCTTGAGCAAATACGGTTTAAATAAAAACCCGTTTGATTTGCTCAAACGGGTTTTTAAAATATGTTGACTTTATTCAATACATTTTTAAATCGCTTGAGAGCAATTGTAAAAATGATGATGATTTTGAATAAATTTCATTTGTTATTATTTTCTATGCAAATATTCTAATTTTATTTTGATAAATCAAAATGTTAAAAGAAAATATATCTTAAATTAAAATATTTATCAAATTTTGTTATAATGTTTAATTTTAAAAAATTATTCATTGTGCATAAAGGCTTGTTTTTGTAATAATTCTTCTTCGGTTTCTACCACATCTTCATCTGGCACACAACAATCTACAGGACAAACTGCAGCACATTGTGGCTCTTCATGAAAACCTTTACACTCTGTACATTTATCTGGTACTATGTAATAAATCTCATCAGAAACTGGTTCTTGATCTTCATCTGCATTTACAGATTTACCATTTGGTAATACTACATTTCCGTTTAAATCTGTCCCATCTGAATATTTCCAATCATCTGCTCCTTCGTAAATTGCTGTGTTTGGACACTCTGGTTCACAAGCTCCACAATTTATGCATTCATCTGTTATTATTATTGCCATAATTTTCTTTTCTGTTTTGTACCTTTGCGATTGCAAAAATAACGCCAAAATTATAGACAACCAAAATAAATGATTAGTATTCAAAATAGAATTACTGCATTCGCAAAATTAGGTGCTTTTTTAAGTCAGTTTTCTGTAGATAATATAATAAAGAAAGATAATATTGAGTATAATGAAATCTTTTTTGATGGCTTTTTACATCAAATAAAATTAGCTCAAGAAAATAACTCTTGGTTTACAAAAGAAAATATTCTATTATCTTTAAATAGTTGGAGTAAATCACTATCTAGTAGCAATTTAAATGCTTTCACCAAAAGTGTTGAGTTAAAAGAAAGCCCAGCTAAAAAAGTAGCTATTATTATGGCTGGAAACATCCCTTTGGTTGGTTTTCATGATTTTTTATCAGTATTAATTTCTGGTCATTCTGTTTTGGTTAAGCAATCTTCTAATGATAAACATTTATTACCTTTTTTAGCCAAATATTTAGAGTATGTTGAAGAGGGTTTTAAAGGAAAAATTACTTTTACAGAAGAAAAATTGACCTATTTTGATGCAATTATTGCTACTGGAAGTAATAATACTGCACGTTATTTTGAATATTATTTTAAAGGAAAACCTAACATCATCAGAAAAAGCAGAAATTCTGTTGCTGTTTTAACTGGCAAAGAAACTGAAGAAGATTTTATTAGTTTATCTGATGATATTTTTCAATATTTTGGTTTGGGCTGTAGAAGTGTTTCTAAATTGTATGTTCCAAAAGGATTCAATTTTGATGCTTTTTTTACAGGAATGTATGTCAAAAAAGACATCATTAACAATGCAAAATATGCTAATAATTACGATTATAACAAAGCAGTGTATTTAATGAGCGAGTTTGATTTATTAGAAAATGGTTTTTTAATGATTAAAGAAGATGAAAGCTACTCCTCTCCTATTGCCACAGTTTTTTATGAGTATTATGATAATGAAATCGATTTAAAAATAAAATTACATCAAGATAGAGAAAAAATTCAGTGTATTGTAGCCAAAGGATTTATAGAAAATGAAGTTGCTTTTGGACAAACACAACACCCACAATTAACAGATTATGCTGATGGTGTGAACACTTTGGCATTTTTGTCAAACATATAAATAATTATTGAATGTCATTTTGAGCGAAATGAAATGAGGTCGAAAAATCTAGAGATTTCTCCATAAAGTTGAAATGACAGTTTTAATAAAATAGAACACAATTAAATGAAAAAACATAATTTTAGTGCAGGACCTTGTATTCTGCCAGAAGAAGTATTAAAAAAAGCATCAGAAGCAATTATCAATTTTAATAATGATGATTTATCGTTAATAGAAATTTCTCACAGAAGTAAACCATTTGTTGCTGTGATGGAAAAAGCACGTTCTTTGGCTTTAGAATTGCTAGGTTTAGAAGGAAAAGGATACAAAGCCTTATTTTTACAAGGTGGTGCAAGTTTAGAATTCTTAATGGTGGCTTACAATCTACTACATAAAAAAGCTGCGTATTTAAATACAGGAACTTGGTCTGATAAAGCTATAAAAGAAGCAAAAGCTTTTGGAGAATTGGTAGAAGTTGCTTCATCAAAAGACAAAGGATATAATTATATTCCTAAAGGATTTACCATTCCTGAAGACGCAGATTATTTCCATTACACAAGTAACAACACAGTTGCTGGTACTCAAATCAAAGAAATTCCTGAAACCAATGTTCCTTTAGTTTGTGATATGAGTTCAGACATTTTTTCTCGTCAATTAGACTTTGAAAAGTTTGATTTAATTTATGCAGGAGCACAAAAAAATATGGGTCCAGCAGGAACTACTTTAGTTATAATTAAAGAAGAAATCTTAGGAAAAGTAGATAGACATATTCCTTCTATGCTAAATTATCAAATTCATATAGATAAAGATAGTATGTTTAATACACCTTCAGTTTTTGCTGTGTATGTTTCTATGCTAACTTTACAATGGTTGAAAGATTTAGGCGGAATTCCATTTATTGAAGAAGTTAACAATAAAAAAGCAGTACTTTTATATAATGAAATTGATAGAAATCCGCTTTTTAAAGGAATTGTAGCCAAAGAAGATAGAAGTACAATGAACGCTACTTTTAATTTAGTAGACGAAGCACACAAAGAAACTTTTGATAGAATGTGGACAGCAGCTGGTATTAACGGTTTAAATGGACACAGAAGTGTTGGTGGTTATAGAGCTAGTATGTATAATGCATTACCATTATATAGTGTTCAGGCTTTGGTAGATGTGATGCAATCTCTAGAAAAAGAAGTTTAAAGTTTTAAATTTAATATTTTAAATATTGAATAAACCTTGAACTGTAAATTATAAATATTGAACTTATTATAAGAATGAAAATATTAGCAAATGATGGAATTTCTAAAAGCGGAATAGATGCTTTAGAAAAAGCAGGTTTTGAAGTAATTACTGTAAAAGTGGCTCAAAATCAGTTAGAAAATTATATCAATAAACATACTATTGATGCAATTTTAGTAAGAAGTGCTACCCAAGTTAGACAAGAATTAATTGAAGCTTGTCCAAGTTTAAAACTAATTGGACGTGGTGGAGTTGGCATGGATAATATTGATGTAGAATATGCAGAAGACAATGGTTTACACGTAATTAACACTCCATCTGCTTCCTCTAGTTCTGTAGCAGAATTGGTGTTTGCTCATTTATTTGGAATGGTACGTTTTTTACATTCTTCTAATAGAGAAATGCCTTTAGAAGGCGATACTCGTTTTAAAGATCTAAAAAAAGCGTATTCAGAAGGAACAGAATTAAGAGGAAAAACAATTGGAATTATTGGTTTTGGTAGAATTGGTCAAGAAGTTGCTAAAATTGCTATTGGATTAGGAATGAATGTTTTGGCAACTGATTCGCAAATTGAAAGCGCCCCAATAACTTTATCGTTTTTTAACGGACAAAAATTAACTTTTACTATTGATACTGTTGATAAAGAAGAACTTTTAAAAGAATCAGACTTTATTTCTTTACACGTTCCTGCACAAGAAAATTATATTATTGCAGCATCAGATATTGAAAAAATGAAAGATGGAGTTGGAATTATAAATGCAGCTAGAGGTGGTATTTTAAATGAAGTGGATTTGGTAAAAGCAATTGAAAAAGGTAAAGTACAATTTGCTGGCTTAGATGTTTTTGAAACAGAACCAACACCAGCAGTACAATTGTTAATGAATCCAGAAATTTCTTTAACTCCACACATTGGTGCAGCAACCAAAGAAGCTCAAGATAGAATAGGGCTAGAATTAGCTAAACAGATTATAGAGTTTTTTAGATAATTTATGGCTATTTTGCAACCTTTTAAAGCAGTAAGACCAAGCAGAGACAAAGTTGCTTTGGTATCTTCAAAATCTTATGAAGCTTATACTCCTGCTGAATTAGGGGCAAAATTGGATTTTAATCCTTATACATTTTTACACGTTATCAATCCTGGCTACAAATACCATCAAGAGGTATCTGGAGAACAACGTTTTCAACTGGTTCATAATCGTTATTTAGAATTTAAAGAAAACAACATTTTTATTCAAGATGAAAAACCTAGTTTTTATATTTATGAAAGAATTGGTGTCAATTTTTCTTTTTGTGGTATTATAGGCGCAACAAGTGTAAATGATTATGATAATGGTGTGATAAAAAAACATGAAGGCACCATCTCAAAAAGAGAAATTCTTTTCGAAAACTATTTAAAAGCCACTGGTTTTAATGCAGAACCTGTTTTACTTACTTTTAAAGATGATGAATCTATTGAAGAAATTATCAATTCTGAAAAGATAAAAAGACCAGAATACGAGTTTTCTACAACAGATAAAAGGTTGCACAAACTTTGGCTAATTTCTGATGAAAAAATAATTCAAAAAATAACAGCTGCATTTCAAAAAATAGAAGCTCTATATATTGCAGATGGGCATCATAGATCTGCCTCTTCTGCACTTTTAGCAAAAGATTTATCAAAAGAAAATAAAAATCATACTGGTAAAGAAGATTACAACTTTTTTATGAGTTATTTAATTCCAGAATCGCATTTACAAATTTCTGAATTTAATAGGTTTGTAAAAGATTTAAACGGTTTATCTGTAGATGAGTTTTTATTAAAACTTGATGCTGTTTTTAGAATTGAGAATAGACATCAACAATTATATATCCCATTACAGAAACATCATTTTAGCATGTACTTAAATGGCGAATTTTATTCGCTATACTTAAGAAAAGATGTATATAATTTTACAGATGCATTAAGTAAATTAGATGCAGAAATTTTATATAGAACCATCTTAAATCCTATTTTAGGTGTTAAAGATTTAACCAATAATGATAGAATTGGATATTCTCATAACAAAAAAGACATCATTTCTATAAAAACAAAAGTAGATGCTGGCTTGTATAAAGTTGGTTTTGGCTTGACTCCAATTACCATTAACGATATGAAAGAAATTGCAGATGCAAATTTAAAAATGCCACCAAAAACTACTTATATTCAGCCAAAATTAAGAAGTGGTTTAACCATGTATGAATTTTGATAATTTTGTCATTCTGAAAATGTTACCTTGAACGTAGTCGAAAGGTTGTTTCAGAATCTCAATAAAAATCTTAAATATGATTGCAAAAAACTTACAAAATATAAAATCTACATTACCAGAAAATGTAACCTTAGTTGCTGTTTCTAAAACCAAACCTGTTGCAGATTTAAAAGAAGCGTATGATGCTGGTCAACGTATTTTTGGTGAAAATAAAATTCAGGAAATGGTAGAGAAATATGATGCTTTACCTAAAGACATCAAATGGCACATGATTGGTCACCTACAAAGTAATAAGGTAAAATACATGGCTCATTTTGTAGATTTAATCCACGGAATTGATAAATTTTCTACTTTAAAAGAAATTAATAAACAAGCAAAAAAACATAATAGAATTATTAATTGTTTGTTACAGGCAAAAATTGCCAAAGAAGAAACAAAATTTGGGCTGTCTTTTAGCGATATTGAAGAGATTTTAGAATCATCAAAATTAAAAGATTTACAAAATGTAAAAATTGTAGGTTTTATGGGAATGGCTACTTTTACAGAGGATATAAATCAGCTTGATAAAGAATTTGCATCGCTCAAAAACTTTTTTGATATTCAAAAAATAAACAATTGCCAATTAGAAATTTTGTCTATGGGAATGAGTGGTGATTACAAACTGGCCATAAAAAATGGCAGTAATATGATAAGAGTTGGAAGCTCTATATTTGGTAAAAGAAATTATTATCAGTAAATTTAGAACGAAAAGAAAAAGAATTTGTACGCGATCTTAGATATTGAAACTACTGGAGGAAAATTTAATGAAGAAGGCATTACAGAAATAGCCATTTATAAATTTGATGGATATAATATTGTAGATCAATTTATTAGCTTAATAAATCCAGAAAGACCTATTCAAGAATTTGTTGTAAAACTGACAGGTATTAACAATAAAATGTTAAGAAATGCACCTAAGTTTTACGAAGTTGCTAAAAGAATTATAGAAATTACTTCCGATTGTATTTTAATTGCACATAATACAGCTTTCGATTATAGAATATTAAGTACAGAATTTGACAGGCTTGGGTATGATTTTAACAGAAATACTTTATGTACTGTAGAGTTAAGTCAAGCTTTAATTTTAGACCAACCTTCTTATAGTTTAGGTAAATTAACAAAAGCATTAGGCATACCAATTACAGATAGACATAGAGCTTCTGGAGATGCATTAGCAACAGTAGAACTCTTTAAACTACTTTTAGAAAAAGACACCAACAAAACAATTATACAAAATGCTATAAAATACTTTGACAGAAGGCAACAAAAACAAAAACTTAGAGGTTTTATAGATAATACTCCTGCAATAGAAGGCCTTTTTTATATTCATGATACAGATGGGAGAGTAATTTATTTGGGAAGAGGAAAAAATATAAAATCAGAGTTAAATCAGTTGTTTTTAAAAGTTACCAAAAGAGCTGTAAAAATACAAGACAGAGCACAATCTGTTTCTTTTGATAAAACAGGAAACGAACTACTTACAAGGTTAAAATACAATATAGAATTAGAAGCTTTATCACCAAAATTTAATTTTAAAAAGAAAAGAAAAATAAACCCTCAAAATTTTAATAATGATACTTTTTTAATTATTGATAAAGGAAGAGAGGTTGAAGAACAATCTATTATTTTAGTAGAAAACAATGAAATTTTTGGCTATGGATACACAAGATTGGGATATCAAAAAAACGATCTAGAAATTTTAAAAGCTATCCTAACTCCTATTTCAAATAAAGAAATATCTAAATCTATTGTAAAGAACTACCTTAATAAAAACAAAGTAAAAGAAATCATAAGATTAGAGTAAAATTAATAAAAAGAAAAAAAATGAAAAAGATTTTGTTGGTACTTTTATGCCTTCCATCTCTCCTATTTTCTCAAAAAAATAGATCATCTAAAATGGGTCAAACCACTATAGATGAATTAAATATGAAAATTTACGATAAAGATTCTACTGCAATTGCTGTAGTTTTATATGAGCAAGCAAATCGTTATCCAGATAATAATAAAGATCAAACTCCCAGAACAGATTACTATTATAGAATAAAAATCTTAGATAAAACTGCTTTTGATTTTTCTAACATTTCTATCTATTTAAGAGAAAAAGATAAATTGTTAAACGTAAAAGGAATTACTTATAATTTATCAGAAATTGGTAGCATAAAAACAGATCGTATCACAGAAAAAGATATTTTTACTACTGATGGAGTAAATAATTGGAAGAAAAAGAGTTTTACATTACCTAATATAAGATAAGGAAGTGTAATTGAATACAGTTACAGTGTATTATCTCCTTACTTGCAAATAGATGATTGGTATTTTCAATCGGAAATACCTAAAATAAAAAGCGATTTTAATGCAACTATTCTTGGAAATTATAAATACAATATAAAAATTGTTGGATTTAAAAAATTAGATAAAAAAGATGCTAAGGTTGATAAAAGATGTGTTCATATTGATGGTATAGGCTATGGCTCTTGCATCGTTTATTCTTATGGAATGGAAAATGTTCCTGCTTTTAAAGAAGAAGAATATATGCTTAGTAGAAAAAATTATCTCTCCAGAATTACTTTCGATTTAAAATCTAGAACAAGCTATAGAGGAGAATTAACAAACTATGCAACCACTTGGGATCAAGCAGACAAAAGTTTAAAAAAATTCTTTTTTAACAATCAAACATCCAAAAAAAACTTTTTTAGGAGGAGACTACCTGAAGAGATATTAAATACCAAAGAAGAATTAGAAAAAGCAAAAAAAATATATGCTTTTATTAAAAATCATTTTACATGGAATGGAAAATATTGGCAAAATAGCGATGCAAAAGTAAAAAATGCTTTTAATGAAAAAATTGGCGATGTTGGTGAAATAAATTTATCTTTATTTAACAGTTTAAATGCTGCTGATATTAAAACAAATTTAGTGGTACTTTCTACGAGAAAAAATGGTTTAACATCCAAACTTTTTCCAGTAATTTTTGATTACAACTATGTTATTGTAAAAGTAACTATTAACAAAAAAGATTACTATTTAGATGCAACAAATAAACTCATGCCTTTTGGACAAGTACCTTTTAAAACTTTAAATGGAGAAGCAAGAGTTATCAACTTTAAAAAAGATAGTTACTGGGTAGTTTTAAAACCTAAATTTAAAACCTCAAAAAGCACTACAGTATCATTAAATTTAAATAAAGACAATGAATTAGAAGGAAATCTTATGATGCGTACTTCTGGTTATTTTGCTATAAATAAAAGGAAAAAATTATCTACAATTAGCAAAAATAAATATGTAGAAAATTTTGAAGCTACTTATCCAGACACTGAAGTAGATGATTTTAAAATAGTTAATAAAGACAGTTTAGAAAAACCATTGTTAGAAGTTTACAAAATAAAAATTTTATCTGATAATGAATCTTTTCAAAAAATAAGGCTAAACCCAATTGTTTTTGATAGACAGAATAATAATCCTTTTAAACTAAAAGAAAGATATTATCCTGTAGATTTTGGCTATCCAAAACAACATAAATACAGTCTAAGATTAAAAATACCAGAAAACTATAAAATTACACAATTGCCAAAAAATGTTGCTATATCACTTCCTAATAATGGTGGTATTTATATTTATAAAGTAATTCAAAAAGGAAACTTAATAAATATTTACACACGATTAAAAATTAACAAAAATGTATATTCTAGTAATGAATATCAAGCTATAAAAGAGTTTTACAAACAAATTGTAACAGCAGAAAAATCTTATTTGGTATTAGA
This sequence comes from Polaribacter sp. 2305UL8-11, assembly GCF_058147165.1. Lineage (NCBI taxonomy): Bacteria > Pseudomonadati > Bacteroidota > Flavobacteriia > Flavobacteriales > Flavobacteriaceae > Polaribacter > Polaribacter sp. 2305UL8-11. The sequence continues at coordinate 167,858 of NZ_JBYVJW010000005.1, forward strand.
AAAAAATACAGACAATTAAAAACCAAAGTTTTAAATAGAAAAAATACGTCAAATGACGTATTTTTTTTTGCTATATTTATACAGACATTTGTTTCGTAACTTTAAAAAACGACAAAATGAAAAATCTTTATTTCCTTTTAGTCTGCTTATTTTTTGCTAGCACACTAACATCTCAAGAACAATTTGGAACAGGATTAAAATTTGATGAATCTCTTTATAACGAATTACCTCAATCTGTACCATTAGTAACAAGAAGTTTTACAGCCCTACCAAAATCTTTTAGCTTAAAAGGGTATGCTCCTACTCCTAAAAGTCAAGGTCAGCAAGGATCTTGTGTAGGTTGGGCAAGTGCTTATGGAGCAAGAACCATAGCAAATGCAATAAAAAATGGGTGGGAATATAATACTGCAAAAATAAATCAGAATACATTTTCGCCAGCTTTTGTATACAATCAAATTAGATACAATGCAAAATGTGAAGGAGCATACATAGAAAATGCTATGAAAATAATGAACCAATATGGAGCTGCAAAACTATCTGATTTCCCCTATGATTTTAGAACTTGTTTAAAAACACCATCTACAACTATCTACTCAAGAGCCAAAGAACATAAAATTGTAACATTCGAAAGATTAGCAAGATGGAATAATCCAAATAATTTAGTGGGTAAAGTAAAAAAAGCAATATCTCAAAAAAACCCTGTAGTTATAGGTTTGTTTCGTTTTTCTAGTTTAAAAACAGATTATAATAATGTTTGGATTCCAAGTTCTGGTAAATCTGGGCATGCTATGGTTGTTGTGGGTTATGATGATAATAAATCTGGTGGAGCTTTTGAAATTATGAATTCTTGGGGAACTCGTTTTGGTAAAAATGGATTTTTCTGGATAAAATATGCAGATTTTCAAAGACAAGTTAAAACAGCCTATGTATTAGTAGATAAAAGAAAAGACAATACAAATAATAATGACAACAATAATTATTCTAGCAACAAATTAGGAGGAGAAATTACACTAAAATTAAGTAATGGCAATGCTATGCCTGTAAAATTAGCAGAAGGAGCTACAAGAAATTTTAATATTGTAAAAGCAAGTAAAACAACTTATAAAGTAAATAACACATACACTTCTGGTACTCAATTTAGAATTTATTTAAACAGCAAACAAAGAGGTTATGTGTATTTAATTGGTTATGGATCTGCAGATAAATCTGTAAACAAATTATATCCTTTTGGTGGTTATAGCGATTACTTTAATTATACAAATAGCGAAATTGCCATACCAAATGAAGATTATTTTATAGAGTTTGATAACAATCCTGGTAGAGACATTCTTTGTGTTTTATATAGTAAAGAAAAATTAAATATTAACGATATAGTTAGTAAAGCAAAATACGGATCAGGAGATTTTGTAACAAGAGTAAAAAAAGCGCTGAGCTCTAAAATGTTTAAAGGCTCTAATGTATCTTTTAATAATAATAAGATTTCATTTAGTGCAACATCATCAAGTTCATCTGCCAAAGTAGTACCAATTTTTATAGAAATGAATCACCAATAACAGTAATATGAAAACAATAAAAAAGATATTATTACTTTCTTTTTTAATTACTTACACTGCATTTAGCCAAAGTAATAATTATATATATAAAGAAGATTTTAATAATGTTGGAACATGGCCAACAGGAAATAACGAAATTAGAGAACTAAATGTTTTTAATGGACGCTATTATTTTGAGCATAAAAGAAAAGAAAAATCTTGGAGAGTCTCTACAAATTCAATCAATTTAGATACAAACAAAGATTTTGAAATAGAAACATCTATCCAAAAAATAGCTGGCGTAGACAACTCTGGTATTTCTTTTTTATATGATTTTAAAGACGATAAAAATTATAAAGAATTTGGCTTCACATCTAATGGCTATTATAGAGTTGCAGAAGCAACAGATGGCAAATACACCAATGTTGTAAAGTGGACAAAATCTGGAAAAGTTAAAACAGGTAATTACGGAGTTAATAAGTTAAAAATAACAAAAACAGGAAACACAATTACATTTTATATAAACGATGCGAATTTGCATTCTATGGCTTATAAAGATTTTATAGGCAATAAATTAGCAATTACACTCTACAGCAATCAAAAAATATCTTTAGATTATATAAAAGTTCTTCAAAAAACTTCCTCTCAAAACAACACCAATTACAATAATAATAGTAACAAAACAAAAACAATTGTTTACGATAGTTTTTATTCTAACAAGAATAATTGGGCTGTAAATACTAGTGAAGAGGCTAAATTAGAAATTAGAAATAGTAAATATTATTTTGAATATAAAGGTAATAAAGGTTGGGCTACTTCCAAGATTTTTAATTTTGATAATACAAAAGACTTTAAGGTTGAAGCATCTTTTCAAAAAATTGCTGGTGTAAAAAATAATGGCTTTGGATTGATTTTTGGTAGAGAAAATTCTAGCAATCAACATCAATTTTTAATCAATGCATTGGGTAGTTTTTCTGTTGATAAATATGAAAATGGTAAATTAAACTCTCTTGTAAATTGGACACAATCAACATCAATAAAAAAAGAAAATTATTCTACTAATATTTTAAAAATAGAAAAAAAAGGCAGTAAATTTTATTACTATATAAACAACTCTTTAGTATATACAGCTTCTAATGTTAAAATATATGGAAACAGGTATGGCTTTTCTATTTTCGACCCTCAAAAAATTGCCATAGATTACATTAGTATTTCTTATTTAGGAGGTGGCCCTAACAATACCACTATTTTTAATGAAGATACCAAGTTAAAAGGAGATTTACTTTTTAGTGATAATTTTGACAGCAGTAACCCAAATGCTTGGTTAGAAAGAAATGATAACGTTACTCGTTTTAGACTTTCTAACGGAAAATATTACATACAGCATAAAAGAAAAGATAAAGGATACTCTACAAACATCAATAAATATTTTGATGGTTCTAAAGACTTTGAAATTGTAACCAAAATAGATAAAGTTAGTGGTGTTACCAACAATGCCTTTGGTTTAATGTGGGGTTTAGAAGGTGGTAATAGTTTCCGATTTTACATAGCATCTTCTGGATATTATAAAATAGTAAGAACCAAAGATGGTAAAGAAGAAGTTATAGTAAAATGGACAAAATCTTCTAGTGTCAATCAAAATAATGGAGCTTCAAATATTTTGGGTGTAAAAAAAGTTGGAGAATATTATAAGTTTTACATAAATAATAGATACATCACAAGAACAGATTACGAACCGTTTTTTGGAAGCAGAATTGGGTATGTAGTTTATAACGACCAAGAAATTGCTGTAGATTATTTAAAAGTATATAGGTTAAAAGAAAAAAACACAAATATAGTTAGCAATAAAACACTAACTCTTCCTGTATATGATAATTTTAATGGCAATACAAATGGTTGGAATTTAGAAGATTCTGACGATTATTCTGCAGCAATTGCAAATGGTAAATTTTTATTACACAAAAAGAAATCTGGAGGAATCTTTATAAGCAGAAGTGTAAATATTAATACAGCCAAAGACTTTATTATAGAAACTTCTTTAGCTAGAGTTGTAAATTCTGCAAAAGGATTATATGGTATTACTTTTGGAAGAAAAAACTCTTCTAATGAATACTCATTTTTACTCTCAGGTAATGGAAGTTATATGTACAGAAAATTTGATAATGATAAATACAAAAAAATTATTCCATTTACAGAAAGTGAAGCAATTAAAACTGGTTTAAACGATTACAATAAAATTAAAATCGTAAAAACAGGAAATCTTCTGCGCTTTTATATAAACGATACTTATGTAAATGAAACTCCATTTGAACAATTTTTTGGAGATAAATTTGGGTACACCATTTATTATGATAAAAAAATATCTGTAGATTATTTAGATATTAAATACCAATCTGCGAGTTTTAACAATCCTCCAGTTGTTGTAATTACATCTCCAAATGTAGAAGCAAAAAGAGGCTTTAAAATTGTAGAAGCAAAAAGAATTCAAGTAAGAGGAAAAGCAACTGATAATGATGGTATTTATGAAATTACTGTAAATGGTGTAGAAGCTAATGTTGCAGAAGATGGCTCTTTTACTGCAAATGTGCCTTTAAGATATGGTAAAAACGATTTAATTGTAAAAGCAACCGATTTAAAACAAGCATCATCTACAAAAACATTTACAATAAAGCGAAAAACAAATATTGTTGTAGACCCAATAGTACATAATGATGAAAAAATAGATATCGGTTTTGGTAAATACCATGCTTTAATTATTGGAGTTAGCGATTATAAAGACGAAAGTATTGTAGATTTAAATGGAGAACCAACTAAAGATGCAGATGCTTTAGGAAATCTTTTAACAACCAAATACAATTTTAATAAAGAAAACGTAACCATTTTAAAAAATCCTACAGAAAATCAAATTATCAAAGAATTTTACAACCTTAGAAAAAATGTAGGTAAAAATGATAACTTAGTCATATTCTATGCTGGTCATGGTAATTATGATGAAGCTAGCGAAAAAGGATATTGGATGCCTTCTGATGCAGAAATGGAATTTGAAGGAAACGTTATTTTAAATACCAGTATTGTATCTTATATTAAATCTATAAATTCTAAACATACTTTATTAATTGCAGATGCTTGTTTTAGTGGAAGTATTTTAACAAAAACAAGATCTTTTAGTAAAGCCTCTAATGCTGTAAAAGCAAAATATGCTTTACCAAGTAGAAGAGCAATTACAAGTGGTACTTTAACTACAGTACCCAATAAAAGTGTGTTTATGAAATATTTATTAAAAAGATTAAGAGAAAATAAAAACACCTACCTATCTGCTGGACAATTATTTAATATGATAGAAGATCCTGTAATTAATAATACATCAGGAAATAACAAACCCCAATACGCACCTATAAGTAGAACAGGTGATGAAGGTGGAGACTTTATTTTTATAAAACGTCAATAATATAGTTTACAAACCAAATAAATTTAATAAATTGGGCTCTAGATACAAAATATGGATTTAGAGCCTTTAATTTTACAGTTTCAGCAAAAAGACGTCAAAGCATACGAAAAATTATACAATATGTATTGCAACAGTATTTCTGGTGTTGTATTTAACATTGTTAAAAACGATGAAGTAGCACAAGAAATTACGCAAGACGTTTTTATAAAAGCATGGCACAAAGCAGATACGTACTCTGCTAAAAAAGGTCGTTTTTTTACTTGGATACTCAACATCGCAAGAAATGCAGCCATAGATTATACACGATCTAAAAAATTTAAACAGTCTAAACAAAACCTTAACGCAGATTATTTCGTAGATATATTAGAGACTAATAAAAGTTTAGATACTTCTACAGATACAATTGGGTTAAAAGAATTTGTTACCAAATTAGGTGAAAAATGTAAAGCAGTTATAGAGCTTCTTTATTTTAAAGGTTTTACTCAAAAAGAAGTTTCAGAAGAATTAGATATGCCAATTGGTACAGTAAAAACAAGAAACAGAAATTGCATAGGCGACTTAAGAACTATGCTAGGCGTTTAAATGGATATAAAAAAATACATAGCATCAGGAATTTTAGAATTATACGTTGCAGGTTCACTTTCAGAACAAGAAAACGTAGAAATATTTAATGCAATAAATAGTAATCCAGAGTTATTACAAGAAGTTTTATCTATTGAAAATGCAATTGTAAAACTTACAGCTGCTACTTCTCAGTCTGATAAAAGTTATTTATTTACAACCATTAAAAAAGAAATTGATGGTAAAGAAACTCAAGTAATTTCTATTTCTAAACCAAAACGTAATTGGACACAATTTACAGGTTGGGCAGCAGCCATTGTTGTAGGTAGTGTTTTAGTATGGTCTATTTCTCAAAACAATCAATTAAAAGAACAAATTGCTAACGAAAAAATACAGTTAGAAGAACAAATAGAAAAAGCTTCTAACAGTTTGGCAGAAGCAGAAAAACTAATTACTATTTTTAGAGATAAAGATATTATTTCTGTTCCTTTAGCTGGGCAAAAAGTAGCACCAGAAGCTTACGCAAAAGTTTATTGGGATAAAAAAACAAACAGTATCTATTTAGATGCTAAAGGTTTACCTACTCCACCAAAAGGAAAAGTATATCAAGTTTGGTCTTTAAAATTATCTCCTTTAACACCTACAAGTTTAGGTACTATAGATACATTTACAGCAGATGCTAATAAAATATTTACCATAGATAATGACAACCAATCTGAAGCTTTTGGTATTACTTTAGAGCCAGAAGGTGGTAGCGTTTCTCCTACTCTAGAGCAATTGTACACTTTAGGTGCTGTTGCAGCTACACCATAAAATTAATTCTATTTTTAGTAATAAACGTTAATATTAAGTATAAGAAAACACCCATTACAAATTTGTAATGGGTGTTTTTACTTACTCAAAAGACCTAATTTTTATGGTTACTTTTTATTTTAAAAATAAAAAAAGGCACCTGTATCAAAAAAAAATAACCAATTCAATACTCGATAACAGATGCCATCATCCAACCAAAACTATCTTTAAACTCTTTTATAATTTCTATTGAGTTATTAGGTTTAAAACTGGGGTATTTTAAACTTTAAAATAAACCCCAGAAAACTTAGAGGTAATTACTTTGTTAAAAATACTGACACTATATCCCCCAATATAAGTGTCAGTTTTAATTTCCAATCTTTAATAGATTAGAAACAATTTTATAAATATTTACTATTGCTAGTACTATTTTTTTTCGTTTTAAGAATTTATAAATAATTCTTCATATATATTTACGAGAAAAAAAGAACTAAGGTTTTAAAAAAGTTAGTTTTTTTGTGTTTTTCTTAAAAAACCCTTATAAACAAAGAGAAAAACAAAAGAAAAAGAATTATAAATTCATTAAATATTTGTAGTATTGTATTATAAATCACTTTAAAATTGGAAAATAATTCACAAAAACCATCTTGGAAAACAAGACTTCATGAAATTATTTATGAGGCAGATACTAAAGAGGGTAAACTTTTTGATGTTGTATTATTAGTTGCCATTATTGCAAGTATCTTATTGGTTGTTTTAGAAAGTGTAAAAAGTTTTGATGCTAAATACCATGATTTTCTAAATATAAGTGAATGGATTATTACAATTCTTTTTTCTATTGAATATATTTTAAGAATTGTATCAATAAAAAAACCTTTTAAGTATATTTTTAGCTTTTATGGCATTATAGATTTTTTATCTACAATACCTAAATACTTATCTTTTATATTAGTAGGTACTCATAGTTTAGTTGCTTTAAGGGCTTTAAGACTACTTCGTGTTTTTAGAATTTTAAAATTAGGAAGATACATTGGTGCTTCAAATAACTTAATGCTAGCCTTAAAAGCAAGTAGAGCAAAAATTGCGGTTTTTCTATTTTTTGTAATTATAGTTTGTATTATTTTGGGTACAGTTATGTATATGATAGAAGGAGAAGAAAATGGATTTACCAACATTCCTGTTAGTATTTATTGGGCTATTGTAACCTTAACAACTGTGGGTTTTGGAGATATTGCCCCACAAACTCCTTTAGGACAATTTATTGCAAGTATTATTATGATTTTAGGATATTCGATTATTGCAATTCCAACAGGTATTGTTAGCTCAGAAATGACAAAAAAAGATGCTCATTTAGATACTACAAGTACGCAATCTTGCCCAAACTGTTTAAAAGAAAAGCATAAAGAAAAAGCCCAATTTTGTTATAACTGTGGTAGTATTTTAAATCCGTAAAAGATTTATGAAAAACACTTTAATTACCATTGTTGGTCCCACTGCTATTGGTAAAACAGCTTTGAGTATAGAATTAGCTAATTACTTTAAAAGCGATATAATTTCTTGTGATTCTAGACAATTTTTTAAAGAAATGACTATAGGCACAGCTGTACCAGAACCAGAAGAATTGGCAGCTGCTACTCATCATTTTATTCAAAATAGAAGTATTTTTGAAAACTATAATGTAGGACAATTTGAAAGAGATGCTTTAAAAAAATTAAATTTCTTATTTGCAGAAAATCCAGTACAAATTATGGTTGGTGGCAGTGGTTTATATGTAGATGCTGTTTTAAAAGGGTTGGATTATTTTCCTGAAGTTAGTATAGAAATTCGTAAAAAACTAACCCAAAAGCTAGAAGAAAAAGGTCTAGAAGCTCTTCAAAAACAACTAAAAGAATTAGATATAGAAACTTATAACTCTATTGCTTTAGACAATCCACATCGTTTAATGAGGGCATTAGAAATTTGCATTGGTACAGGAAAACCCTACTCTGTTTTTAAAAATAAGCCTAAAACAAAAAGAAATTTTAATTCTATAAAAATAGGACTAAAAGCAGATAGAGAAATTATTTATAACAGAATTAATAAACGCGTAGATTTAATGATTGAAAACGGTTTGTTAAAAGAAGCAGAAAATTTATATGCAAACAAAGACTTAAATGCTCTAAAAACTGTGGGATATAGAGAATTGTTTTCTTATTTTGATGGAGATTTTACAAAAGAATTTGCCATTTCAGAAATTAAAAAAAATACAAGACGTTTTGCAAAAAGACAAATTACTTGGTTTAAAAAAGATACAGAAATTACATGGTTTGATTATCAAGCAGAGTTGAAAGATATTATTTCATGCATCAACAAAAAAATTGTTTTAAATGAAAAATAAATTTATAAAATACATTCGTTTTATATATAATTTTAAAGACAAAATTGCCTTTTATCCCACAATAATATCAATTGGAGGCTGTTTGTTTGCTTATTTAATGATGCATTTAGAAAGTAATGGTATTTCTAAAACACTATTAAATAATTTTCCTGAATTGGTAATAAATAATATAGAAACTTCTAGAACTATCTTATCTACATTTATAGGCGGTTTAATTTCCATCATGGTTTTTAGCTTTTCTATGGTAATGATTTTGCTTAACCAAGCCTCTAGTAATTTTTCTCCAAGACTTTTGCCAGGTTTAATTTCTAATAGAAAACATCAAATAATTTTAGGTATTTATATTGCTACAATTTTATATTGTATCTTAATTCTTGTTTTTATAGAGCCAGAAGGAAAAAAGTATCAACTTCCTGGTTTTTCTGTACTATTTTCAATCATATTTATGATTGGTTCTTTAGGTGCTTTTATCTATTTTATACATTCTATTTCTCAAGAAATACAGATAGAGAATATTATGTTTAAAATCTTTTCTGAATCAAAAAGTAAAATTGAAAGTCAAATAGAAGATGAAAAAAAAATACAATTAAACTTACCAGAAACCGAAAAATGGAAACAATTTCTTTGCAAAGAAACAGGATATTACCAAAACATATCTTTTGATATTTTAAAAAAAATAGCAGAAAAGAATCATTTTAGAATAGAAATTGTCTCAAAAAGAGCAACGTATTGTAAAAAGGGAGATGTTTTATTTAAAGTTGATGCTGTTTTAGAGCCAGAAATAATTGATAGTATATATAGTTGTTTTCATTTTACAGTAAACGAAATTTTAGATAATAATTACCTATCTGCTTTTAAACAGCTTACAGAAATTGCTGTAAAATCTATGTCTCCTGGAATTAATGATCCTGCAACTGCTATAAACGCTATAAATCATCTATCACAATTATTTAATACTCTATTAAAAAAGAATGAAAAAGATTTAATATTAAAAAATAAAGAACCCCTAATAATTATAAACACAATTTCTTTTCAAAGACTATTATATACGATAATGGTTTCTTTAAGAACGTACTGTAAAAAGGACGTAATTTTAGTTTTAAAATTATTGGCAATGTTAAATTATTTAGAAACTAATGCCAATCGTAAAGAAATTAAAACATCTATAAAACTAGAAATAGACAATCTTCTTGTAGACGCAAAAGATGCTATAAAAAATGAACGTGATTTACAAAAAATATACGATGCTAAAAATATGTGATTTTTAGTTTTTTTTTATGATAGTCATATTTGGTTAGCAACCACACTTTTATATCTTTGTGCCACTAAAATTATAACATGAAATTAAAATTATTATGTATCTGTATGGCTTTTATCAGCTTTGCAGGTTTGTCGCAAACAAAAACAGGAACAATAGACAGCGATTATATTATTTCTATGATGCCAGAAACTAAAATCGTAATTAAAAGAGCTCAAGATTATGGAGCTAAATTAGACACTTCTTACACTAAAAAGTTAGAAATTTACAAAGTAAAATTAGAAAGCTTTAGAACAAACGAAAAAACGTTAGGAGAGTTGGCTAAAAAAACATCTATTAAAGAATTGCAAGATTTAGAAGCAGATTTAAATAAATATAGAGATACAGGAAGAAAATTAATTCAATTAAAAAGAGATGAATTAATGCGTCCTTTATATCAAAAATTAAATGATGCTATTGCTGAAGTTTCTAAAGCAAATAATTACACACAAATTCTTACAGTTACAGGAAACCAATTTGCGTATGCAGATCCCAAATTTGATATTACAGATTTGGTTATTAAAAAACTAGGAATTAAAATTCCAGAACCTACTAAAAAATAAATACAGTAAGTATTTTGTTTTTAAAGCCTCACTTTTCATTATGTATGAAAAGTGAGGCTTTTTTATTTTTAGTTACGAAACCGATTTCTTATTTTTTTTAAAAACATGATAAATGTTATATAACAAAATTGCTTTGTTCATTTACCTTTGTTATATATTATAACATTTAAAATGATGAAAAAAACTTCACTAATAATCGTAGTAGTTTTATTTTTTAGTAGTATTTCTTGCAATACAAACAAACCTTTAAAAAAAACTCATAAAAAGGAAGCAAATAACCATTGGACTTACAATGGAGAAACATCTCCAGAACATTGGGCAGCCATAGAAAAAGATTCAGATTGTGGTGGTAAAAAGCAATCTCCTATCAATATTATTGACATTCACACCCAAAAAAGAACTCAAAAAGATTCTTTACTAAATATAATGTATTCTCCAAAAACACAACTAAATAAGGTGGTTAATAATGGGCATTCCATACAATTCGATTTTGAAGCAGGAGATTCTATAAAATATCAAAACGCGACTTATCACTTATCGCAAATCCATTTCCATGAACCTTCAGAGCATACCATAAATGGAGTTCGCTATCCTTTAGAAATTCATTTAGTACATAAAAGTGAGTCTAAAAAATTTACGGTAATGAGTATTTTGGCTAAAGAAGGAGAAAAAAGTCAATTGTTTGAGTTTTTAGAAAGTTTTTTACCCATAAATGAACATGATACCAAAGAAATTCATCAATCTTTAGATTTATCTACTTTGTTTCCTAAAAGTACTAATTTTTATTCTTACGAAGGTTCTCTTACAACACCTCCTTGTACAGAAAATGTAAATTGGATTGTTTTTAAAGAACCTATTATCATTTCTTTAGAAGAAGTTTTAAAATTGAAAGAAAACATGCCAAAAGACAACTATAGAAACGAGCAACCTATTTATGATAGAATCGTATATCTTAACCAAAATCAGTAACCTTTTTTTTACAGAATGATTAAACTAAAAAGAGGCTGTCTGAAAAAGTATTAAAATTTGTCATTTTTGACTGTAATGGAGAAATCTTATTTATTCAAAATCAACTACATAGATTTTTTGACAAAGCCTGTCTTGAGCGAAGACGAAAGGCTCAAAATGACAACTAAATTAACTTTTTCAGACAGCCTCTTTTAAATTTGTTAAAAATATTTTTTATTGATTTCCTAAAATAATTGGCAAACCATCTTTTCCAGAACCAATAACAATTACTTTACTGTTAGGAGATTTAGACAACTCTAAAGTTGCATCAATTCCTTTTTCTTGTAATATTTTTTCAGTTAATGAAGCACTTAAAATTTTGTTTGCAACTGCTTTACCTTCTGCATCAATTTTTTGTCTTTCTGCCTCTTTTTTAGCTTTTGCTAATCTAAATTCATACTCTAAAGACTCTTGCTCTTGCTTTAATTTAGTTTCAATTGCAGTTCTAATAGTAGTTGGTAATTTTACGTCTTCTACCAAAACTCTTTTTACAGATAAAAATTGCCCTTTTAAAACATTTTGAACTTCGTCTAAAATTTCTTGTTCTATAACATCTCTTTTACTAGAATACAATTGTTCTGGTGTGTAGCGTCCAACAACACTTCTGGCAGCAGCATTTATTGCTGGGTCTAATAACTCACGTTCATAATCCTCTCCTTTTGTTTTAATTAATGAGCCTAAATTTACAAACTCTGGCTCATACCAAATTGTTCCATTTACTTTTACCTCTAATCCGTTTACAGATAGTACATTCATTTCATCAGAAATAGATTGCTGACGTACTTTTCTTACAATCATCTTGTTCCAAGGAGCAACAATATGAAATCCTTCTCCGTAAGTTTTATCAACATTAATACCATCTCCTAAAGTTTCAAAAATAACGCCTCCTTCTCCAGGACCAATTGTTACTGTTGATTTTGAAAATAAAATAATTGCTGCTATTGCTATTATAATAAATAAAATTCCCCCTTTTGGAAATTTTATATCTACTTGATTATTTGCCATTCTTATTTGTTTTAAAATTCATTCAAATTTACAACATAAGTTTATCAAACACAATGGATGTACTCACAATCTTCATTAGAAATTTCTAACTCTAATGTTACGTGTTCTAGACTAAAATTATCATGCAAAACCTTTCTAATTTTACTTTTTAGAGTTTTTGCTTGTTTCCAGGTTAAAGATTCATCAACAATTAAATGCATTGTTAAAACATTATATTCGCCATCCATACTCCATAAATGACAATCGTGAATGTTTTTCACCTCAGTATAATTTAAAATTTGTGCTTTTATTTTATCTACAGACAATTTTACTGGTGCTCTCTGTAAAATAATTTGGATGCTTTCTTTCCCATTTTTAAATACATTGTATAAAATATAAATGGCAATTAATAGTGATAAAATAGGGTCTAATACAGGAATATCCCAAAATTGCATGATAATGCTGGCTATTAAAACTGCAACCCAACCTAAAACATCTTCTAATAAATGCAAAGAAACAACCCTCTCATTAATAGAGGTGCCTTTTTTAAGTTTAAATACTGCAGCTCCGTTAACAATAATTCCTAAAATAGCAAACCACATCATTCCTTTAGCATCAGATTGCTCTGGGTTTATAATTCTTGGAATAGATTCTTTAATAATATAGATGGTACCAATTAATAAAACAATAGAATTTATGATTGCCCCTAACAAAGAAAGTCTTTTAAAACCATAAGAATACTCTTTGGTTGCTTTCTTTTTTGAGGTTTTTTGGAGATACCAAGCCAATCCTAAACTTAAACTGTCTCCTAAATCGTGAATAGCATCTGAAGTAATTGCTAAACTATTGGTGTAAATTCCGCCTATAAATTCTACAATTGTAAAAAATAGGTTCAGAAAAAAAGCAGTGCTTATATTTTCTGTAGAACTATGATTGTGATTATGACTGTGAGTGTGATTGTGTGACATGTTTTATGAATAGACCAATAATTACTTGTAAAGATGCAATTATTGGTCTAATTTTTTTATAGTTTTATTAATATTCCTGTATTAAATATAAATCCGTCTGTTGGAGCCCAAATATCTGTAAATGTTGGGTTGTTATGTGGAGCTTCAATCATAGATTGATAATTTTGCTGTTTTGTATCTGTAAAGTTTTCAAAATTAGCATACAAACTTATTTTATCAAATGTTTTCATCAGCATAAAACCCATTGTCCAGTAATCTGGAGTTGCTGTTAAATTATTTCTTAATTGAGAGCTTTTATAATAAGTTTCATAACCTATTCTCCAAGAATCATGTACTTCATACATTAAAACACCACCAAAACTATGTTTAGGAGTCAATGCTTTTTGGTTATTATCCATTTTGACATCATTAAATGCATAGTTTGTGAATAAAGTAAAGTCATTATACTTCAATTTTAAATTTGTTTCAAAACCTATACTGTTTAATGGTTTTTGGGCATTTACAAATTCAAAATCAGTTCCTTTTTGTTCTAAAATTAATGAATTTTCTAATTTTGTATAGAAAAACAATTGATTTAAAGAAAGAGAAATATAGTCATTCAAAATTTTAGCATTGTAATTAATATCTGCATTCAAACCAAAAGATGTTTCTGCTTTAAAACCTGTAGTGTTAATTGGTAAAACATTTTGGTAAGACCTTAACTCTGCATCTTCTGTAAAAATTGTTGGAATTTTATACCCCAATCCACCACCAATTCTAGAGGTGAGAGCATCATTAAATTCGATAAAAAGCGAGGCTCTTGGCAAAATAAAAGCTCCATAATTATTAGAAAAATCTGTTCTTAAACCACTTTCTAAAGTCATATTCTCTTTAAATTTCCAGCTATTCTGTACAAAACCACCAAAAGTATTTTGATTGTAACTTCTATTTATGGCAGTTGTTGGGTTTTCTTTAAATTTTTCTGTAATAATGTTACCTCCAAAAATCCACTCAGATGAATCAGAAAACATGGTATAACTTCCTTCTGTAAATGTTGCCAATTGATTTCCTAAAAACTGATAATTAGGTAGTAATAAATCTCTATTAAAATAACTGATACTATTTTTTAAAATAAAGGTTTTTGTATCGGAAATTTCTTTATTGTAAGTTAATTGTGTTGCATAACGTTCTGATTTATTTTCTTCAAAAAAGGTGTGTTGTGCACTAGAATTACCAGTTATTACGTCTAAATCTCCTCCAATTCTATTTTCTATGTTGGCATTTACACTTAACCTCCAAGTTTCTTTTTCATTTGGATAATAAAACAAAGAAGGGTTGATACTAAAACTCTTTACTTTAGGAATATCAGAAAAATGGTCTGCATTAACATCTGTAACTTTTTGAAGGTTTCCAGAAGTGTAAAATGTAAGCCCAAATTTGCTGTTTCTCTTACTGTAAAAAGCGTTTAAAGTTTTTCCGTTTCTAGAAGTAACATCTAACATAATATCTAGCTCTGCTTCCTCTTTTGGTGTTTTAGAAACTAAATTTACCAAGCCAGCAATGGCTCCACCACCATATAAAGTAGAAGAACTTCCTTTAATAATCTCAACTTGTTTTAAATCTAAAGGTGGAATTTGCATGATACTTAAACCACTAGAAAAACCACCAAATAAAGGAAATCCATCTTTTAAAAGTTGTGTAAATCTGCCATCTAAACCCTGTATTCTAATACTTTGGTTTGCAGAATTTGCAGATGTTTGTTGCATTTGTATTCCTGTGCTTTCTCTTAAAATCATAGCAATATTGGCAGAATTCATAACTGCTTTTTCGCCCAATTCTTCTAAGCCAACAACTTCTATTCTTGTAGGTATTTTAGCAATACTTCTTTTACTTCTAGTAGACTGAATTACAATTGTTTCTAACATTTGTTCGTCTTCACGTAAAGCAATTATTAGCATTGGATTTTCTACAGGGAATTCTACTTGTTTTTCCACAGTTTTAAAACCAACATAAGAAACTACAACTGTTTGTTTTCCACTTTTAATGTTCTGTAAAATAGCTAAACCATCAAAATTTGTTGTATTGCCAATTGTTGTGTTTTTTATAAACACGTTTGCCCCAAAAATTATTTCTTTTGTTTCTTCAGAAATTACTTTTACTTGTATCTTGTTTTGTGCCAATGATGTATTGACAAATAACCCTATAAATAGGATTACGAATATATTTTTAATCATTTTAATTAATTTTTAAATTATAATTGTGTAGTAAATAGACATCTTTAATTGACTAAAGATGCATTTTAAATATAATTTAAGAATTTTTTGGAGGCTGAAAAACAGTATCTAAATAAGAAGAATAATTAGGGTTTTCATAATAAATAATAGCTTCCTTTAGTTGGTAAGTTGCTATTAAATCTAATTGATTTTCAGTGGAAATAAAAACATTTACAAGGTTTACAGAATTACAATGATGATGATGTTCTGTATTCTTTTCATGTTCAGTATCGTTTTTATGATGCTCTTCTTCATGAGTATTCGCTACATCTACATGATTTTCTATGACATCATTATAGACAATAGTATCTGTATGCGCTTGAATTGGAGGTGCAAGCAACAATAAACTGAATATTATGATAAAGAAATTTTTCATAATTTGATACTACAAAAATACGGAAAATTTAGATTTTTCCATAGTATTTTCTCACAAACCATTCTGTACTAAACAAAATAATAATAAAAAATAATATCCATTTCCAATCGATTAAGTTTTGCTCTTTTACAACAGACTTTTGAGAAGTATAATACGTTTTATTAGCTAATAGTTCTTGTTTTAAAGCTTCTAATTGATTTTTATAAAAAGACTTCCCTCCTGTTCTATTGGCTAATTTTTGAAGTTTATTTGTATTTGCATTTGTAAACTGCTCTTCAATTTGATAATCTGTAATTTTAAATCTTCCGTATTTATGAATGTTTTGTCCAAGTACAGAAACCTTATAATTATAATCTCCAGAAGGAAGATTTTCTATTGCTGTTTGATAGGAAGAATTTAATAACGAAAAAGGAACCTTTGTTACTTTTTTAGTTTTAGAATTTGTAATTGTAGCTTCTAAAGACGCTCTTGCATCAAATTTATAGTTTTTATCTGTGTAAAATGCAGCTATATTAATTGTTGAATTAGCAGGATACAAGCTTTCTGCATTTATTTCTAAACGACTTCTTTTTCTGTTTGATGCTAAATATTGAACCAAATTTCCTAAAAATTCATCAAAATCTTGAAAAGAATTTGTATTTAAAAAACTTGCTGCTCTCCATTTCCAAATACCTTCTCCAAATAAAACAGCCGTTTTTTGATTATTTTGCTCAAAAGTAGTAAGAAAAGGTTGTTGTGTTTCTACTCCATTTATATTTTGATATAATAAATTTTGATGTTCTTTTGTTATAGTTATCTCTCCAAACTTGTCTTTTAAAGGTGGCAACTCATTAAAACTGATGTTTTTTTGTAAAAAAGTTAGAAATCCATCATTATAAATAGCTCCATAATTTTCAGTTTGATTGATGCTTTTTTTTGTAAAACCCAATTGTTTACTATTGATAAAATTCCAATCTGTACTTGCTCCAGAAATTAAAAAATAGTTGCTATTTTCTTGTAAAATTTGATTAAAAAAAAGATTAAATCTATTATTTGGCTGATACAATATAACTAATTGATAGTCTTTTAATTGATTTTTAAATTTGTCTATATTAAAAATGTCTATAGAACGTTGTTTATTACTTTCTATAGACTTTTTAAAAGCTCCTAAATCTGGATGCAACACTGAAGTTAAAATCAAAACTTTGGTTTGCTCATCAATAACTTCTACAGAGAAGTTTTTCGTATTATTTTTTGTGTTTTTTTCTCCATCAATTTTAGCAATTGAAGCAGTATAATATTGAAGTCCTTCTTTGGTTGAAGTTAAATTTGTGGTAATACTTCTAGAGTTTTCTTTCTCAGAAAACTGTAATCGTTTACTAAAAACTGTTTTTCCGTTTTTATAAATAGAAAAACGTGAAGAAACAGCTTCTTTTCCATCATAATTAATAAATACTTCTACAGGAAATTTATTTTTAATATAACTGTATTTATTAACGTTTAACTGGCTTATTTTTAAATCTTTATAACTTACAGTATCTCCAAAAGCAATAGGATATACATTTTGTTTAGAGTTGATAAACTCATAGCTATTACCAACTGTTTGATTTCCGTCTGTTAATAGTAAAATTGGCGCAATTTTATCTTTATACAGTTCATTAGTCTGTTTAATCGCTTCAGAAATATTGGTTTCGCTTTCATTAAAAGAAATGGAATCTTTTATGTTTAAAGATTTACCAAAAGTGAATTCTTTAATATCAAACTTATCATTTAATAGATTGTCTTTTTTAATAAATTCTGCAACTTCTTTTACAGAAGCATCTTCTTTAAAAAAAGGTAAAGACTTAGAGTTGTCAACCAAAACTGCTAAAACTGGTTTTGTGTTTATAATTTCAGTATTTTTTATTGTGGGGTTTATCCATAGTAAAATCAATAAAAAAAGCGCTAAAGTTTTTAATAAAGCCAGTAAAATATGAATCTTTGGAGTATTTTTAACTTTATAATAATATTGAAAATAGGCAATTGCTATACTCAATAAAAATGCTAAAATGATATATAAAATGGAAGTAGTTTGCAACGATTTTTATTTATTGTGAAAGATATAAATAACTATTTTAAAAAGAAAATCTGTACTACTTAAATAAATATAATTTTGCTGAAGTTTATTAAAAAACTAATAGTTTATTAATTATAAATTAATTATTAGTTTTGCGAAAAACAAAAACTTTATGAAGATTATTTTAAAATCATTTATTTTCTTAATTCTTATTAATCTAACTCAATTATATTCTCAAACTTCTCATTTTAAGATAATAGAAAGTCAGAAATATAAAGATCAATTCTCTAAAACTAGTATTTTAAGTATTTATTCTACAAAAGAAAAACTGTCTGTTATTGCTAGAAAAAGTAAAGATTATCTTATTTTTGAAACTTTTGATGAGAATGCTAAAGGAAAAAAAATTCTAAATATTAAACTTTCTAGAAAAGAAAATTTTGTTGGAGAATTAATGTCCAATAATAAATTAAGAATTTTTATGGTAGAAAGTCCTACAAAAAAAATAAGAATACTAAAATGTTATACTTATAATATAGATGCTAATAGTATACAAAAAACTATTTTACTAGAAAAAGAAGTAAAAAAGAAATCACCACTATTTTCTGGTGGAAATAAAAGACAAACAAATTTTTCTATATCACCTAATAATAACTTTATTGCAATAGCTACAGATAATGTTAAAAGGAATTCAAATTCTTACGACATACATGTTTTTAATGCAGAAGATTTATCATTATTATACACTAAAAATTATTTTAATAATAAGGACAAATATTACACTTCTAGTGACATGATAGTCGATAATAACGCTATTGTCTATAACATTGGTAAGGAGTATTTTAAAGGGAAAAGAGAGCGTAAAAATAATAAAGCTAATTATTCTTATATTATTTGTAAAATAGATAAAAACAATATAGAAACTGGTGTTATTAAATTAACGGAAGATGAATATATAAAGGATTTAAATGTATCGTTCTACAACAATCAACTTAGGTTAATTGGGTATTATTCACAAGATAAAGTTTTTGGGATTAAAGGTGTTAGTATATTTGATGTAGATAAAAATAAATTGGCCAATATCAATAAAAAAAAGCAGAGATTGCCAATTAAAGTTTTCGAAGATTTATATGGTTATAGGAATATGAATAGAAAAAAAGATTCTGAATTAACCAGTTTTTATTTAGATTATATATTAGTAGATTCAGAAAACAACACCTATTTAATAGCAGAAGAGTTTTACATAACACAATCTTATGTTAACAATGGTATGAATGGAGGTTATTATATAACAACTTATAATTATAATGATATTTTAATAACAAAGTTAGACCAAAATGGAAATTTAGTTTGGGGAAGAAGTCTATTTAAACGTGATAATAAACCATCTTACAACGTTTTCTTGCATAATGATAAACTACATGTGCTTTTAAATTCTGGTAAAAATTTAGTTAAAAAAGATGATGGTCGCTTAAAGGTTTCTCAAGGCTTGTTCGAATCCAGTTCATTATATCTATTTCTATTTGATAAAGAAGGTAATGTTACTCATGAGAAAATTCAAAATAATAAAGGTAAGACACTTTACATTCCTTACAGAGGTTCTTATGCAGATGGAAAATTTTTAATGTATAACCATTCAAGAGGTAAGAAGCGAATCATGATGCTAAAGTGTTTAGATTAAATTTTATCCATTATATAATGTTTGTGGTGTAAAACTATTTTAGGAAGAGACAAATATCTTTAAAAAACCTGTAACGTTAAATTGTTACAGGTTTTTATATTTTTTTGTTTTTTATCCTATTTTACATTCCTCCATCTACAGATAATGTTTGTCCTGTAATATAAGCACTCATATCTGAAGCTAAAAATACACATGCATTTGCTACATCTATTGGCTGTCCTCCTCTTTTTAAAGGAATTCCATCTCTCCAACCTTGTACAACTTTTTCATCTAATTTATCTGTCATTTCAGTTTCAATAAAACCTGGAGCAATTACATTACTTCTAATATTTCTTGACCCTAATTCTAAAGCCACAGATTTAGAAAACCCAATAATACCTGCTTTTGAAGCTGCATAATTAGCTTGACCCGCATTTCCATTTAAACCAACAATAGAACTCATATTTATTATAGAACCCGCTCTTTGTTTCATCATAGGACGAATAACTGCTTTGGTTAAATTAAATACAGATTTTAAGTTTACCTCAATTATTTTATCAAAATCATCTTCAGAAATACGCATTAACAGATTGTCTTTTGTAATACCAGCATTGTTTACTAAAATATCTATTGTACCAAATTCTGCTAAAACTTCTTTTGCTAGTTCTTGAGCTGCATCAAAATTTGCTGCATTAGATTGGTATCCTTTTGCAGAAACTCCAAAAGCTTTCAATTCTTCTTCCAAAGCATTTGCAGCGTCTACAGAAGAACTATAAGTAAAAGCTACGTTTGCACCTTGTTTAGCAAATTCTACTGCAATACTACGTCCTATACCTCTTGTAGCACCAGTAATAATTGCAGATTTGTTTTCTAATAATTTCATTTGTTTCCTTATTTTTAAAGTGACAAAGATACTAAAATAAAAAAACTCGTAAGTGATGTTATACTTACGAGTTTTGTATTTTACTAAATTAAATTTTGTAAAATAATGAGAATTAAAATTATTGTTTTACTTCTTTATTATCTACATAATTAAATAGATAATCTACTTCTAATTCTTTTATTTTACCTAATTTTTTAAGTGATTTTACATCTAAATCTTTCTTGTTACCAATAACCATAACATTGTAAGATTCTCCCTTAATATTTTTGTTAAAGAAATCTTTTAAATCTTTCATTGTCATATTTTTTATGGTGTTGTACATCACTTCTCTATTATCATTATCTATACCTAGCTTTTTTAACCTTTCATAAGACCAGAAAATATTAGATTTTGTAATTCTTTGTGCTGCTAATTTCTTTAAAGTAGCTTCTTTTGCTGCATTAAATTGCTTTTCTGCTTCTGGCATATTGTTCATTAAATCCATCATTGCATCTACAGCCTGTTCTAATTTATTAGCTTGTGTACCCACATAAGCCATTACATAATTAGGAGAATTCTTTTTAGAAGCATTACTATAAGAAGCAAATGCAGAATAGGCTAAAGATTTAGATTCTCTAATTTCTTGGAATACAATAGATGATAAACCACTACCAAAATAGGTGTTAAATAATGATGATGCTGCCATATTTTCTGCTTTAAATGGCTCTCCTTTGGCTAAAAATAACATTTCTGTTTGCACCATATCATAATCTGTAAAGAATACATTGCCTCCAGTTTCTGTTTCTTTGTACTCTTTTGGTGCTGGGTATTCTTTTAAATCTCCATAAATTTTATGATGATTATTTAAAGCACTTACTGCATTGTCTATGTCTTTACCATAGTAAAAAATACGCTGTTTGTAATTTTTCATGTCTTTTACTAAAGCCACTAACTCTTCTGGGTTCAAAGCTTTTAATTCATCTATTTGGATAATATCTCTTAAAGGAGAATCTTCACCATATTTTCCATAATTCATTAAACCATTCCAAAGAATATTTCCTTTTTGGGTTTTTCCATCTTGACGACCTTTGTAAATTTTTTCTACATATTTGTCATACGCTTCTTGGTCTGCTTTTGCATTGTCCCATAAATGCTCTAACAACTCTAAACCTTTAGGTAAGTTTTCTTTTAAACCATTTAAACCAACATAAGTTTTATCTGCTGCAGTACTTACATAGTAAGAAATTCCTAATTTGTAAAACTCTTTTTTTAATGCTTCATTAGTATATTTATCTGTACCTAAATACTCTAAATAACCAGCAGCTAAAGATAATTTTTTATCTGTATCACTACCCATATCAAAAATGATGTTCATATTAAACAAATCATTTTTTTCATTTAAAACGTAAGAAACTTTAATTCCGTTTTTGGTTTTAGTTTCTTTAATAGCTGTTTTATAATCTACAAATTTTGGTTGTAAAGGAGCAGATTCTATTTTATTAAAGGCTTTAATGTATTCTGAACTTTTGTCTCTGTTTAAGTTTACTGGTGTAATACCTGGGTTTTGTACTTTAACAATATTTTTATCTTCTCCTTTTCTTTTATAAGTTACAACATAGTTATTTTGATAAAATTTATTTGCAAAATCTACCAATTCTTGTTTAGAAACTTTCTTTAAATCGTCTAAAAACTTTACTCTATCTGCCCAGTTTTGTTGATATATAAATGCTTCTACGTATTTATCTGCTAAAGCAGAATTATTTTCATATTGTCTTGTTTCACTCAATTTTAAATCATTTACAACAGCATCAATCATCCACTCATCAAACTCTCCTTTTTTTAATTTTTCTATTTGTGCTAAAAGTAAATCCTTCACTTCGTCTAAAGTCTGTCCAGATTTTGGAGAACCTGTAAAAGTATGATATCCATAATCATTTAAAAATGTAGGAGAACAACCAGCTCTTTGCACCAATTGTTTTTGATTCAAATTTAAATCGATAATACCTGCATTTCCATTAGACATAATCATATCTACTAAAGTTACCATTTTTTCATCTTCTGTATTTACACCTCCAGATCTGTAAGCAATAGAAATTGATTCTGATGTTGGTCCAAAAACTTCATTAACAACAGGAGTTGTAATTGGTTCTTCTTTTGGTAAAGTAGGGTGCGTTAATTCTTTTCTTTCAAACTTACCAAAAGTATCATTTACTTTTTTGATAGTTGGTTCAAATTCAAAATCACCTACTAAAACTATTGCCATATTATTTGGCACATAATATTTATTAAAATAATTATGAATATCTACCATAGAAGGATTTTTTAAATGCTCTCCTGTACCAATAGTAGTTTGTTGCCCATAAGGATGCTTTGGGAATAAACCATTTAACATAGCTGCATAACGTTTTCTAAAATCGTTATCTTGACCTCTGTTAAATTCTTCAAATACAGCTTCTAATTCTGTATGAAACAGTCTTAAAACCAATGTGCTGAAACGTTCTGCTTCTAAATCTACCCATTTATTAAATTCATTCGCAGGTATTTTATTTGTATAAACAGTTTGCTCAAACCAAGTGTAAGCATTTGTTCCTGTAGCACCTAAAGATGCAGTCATTTTATCATACTCATTAGCAACAGAATAGTTAGATGCTTCTAAAGAAACCTTATCTATTTCTTTATATAGTGCTAATTTTTTTGCAGGATCTTTTTCTGCTCTATGTTCTTCGTATAAAGTCGAGATTTTGTCTAAATAGGTTTTCTCTTTTTCCCAATCTACAGTTCCTATTTTATGAGTTCCTTTAAAAACCATGTGCTCTAAATAATGAGCTAAACCTGTAGATTCTTTTGGATCATAATTAGACCCAGCTCTAACAGCAATATAGGTTTGAATTTTAGGCTCATCAGAATTTTGACTTAAATATACTTTTAAGCCATTGTCTAAAGTATAGAGTCTTAAACCTGTAGGATCATTTTCTACAGTTTCATAAGTTAATCCGTTAGTATCTTTTTGAGAAGTAACATTGTACGTTTTTTCTTTATCAGTTTTACAACTTATTGCTGCAACCAATAAAAAGCTAATACATAGCATTTTAAATTGTTTCATAATGTTTAATTTGGGTTGAAATAAAAAATCCGTTGAATTTACAAATTCAACGGATTTTAG
This sequence comes from Polaribacter sp. 2305UL8-11, assembly GCF_058147165.1. Lineage (NCBI taxonomy): Bacteria > Pseudomonadati > Bacteroidota > Flavobacteriia > Flavobacteriales > Flavobacteriaceae > Polaribacter > Polaribacter sp. 2305UL8-11. Next base: position 191,733 of record NZ_JBYVJW010000005.1, read on the forward strand.
AAGTATATATTGTTAAAATTTAACTTTAATTTATCATTATTGTTTAATTTAAAACATTTGCAACCATTTCTCCTATTTTAGCTGGTGAGCTTACAACATGAACTCCATTTTCTGCTAAAATTTTCATTTTTGCTTGTGCTGTATCATCTGCTCCACCAACAATTGCTCCTGCATGACCCATTGTTCTTCCTGCTGGTGCTGTTTGTCCTGCAATAAAACCAACAACTGGTTTTCTATTACCATCTGCTTTAATCCATTGTGCAGCTTCAGCTTCAAGATTTCCACCAATTTCACCAATCATTACAATTGCTTCAGTTTCATCATCATTCATTAACAACTCTACAGCTTCTTTAGTAGTGGTTCCAATAATTGGATCTCCACCAATACCAATTGCTGTTGTTATTCCAAATCCTTGTTTTACAACTTGATCTGCAGCTTCATAAGTTAAAGTACCTGATTTAGAAACGATACCTACTTTACCTTTTTTAAAGATAAAACCTGGCATAATACCTACTTTAGCCTCATCTGGAGTAATAACTCCTGGACAGTTAGGACCAACTAATCTACAATCTTTATTTTCTATATAAGCTTTTACTTTTACCATATCTGCAGTAGGAATTCCTTCTGTAATACAGATAATTACTTTTATACCAGCATCAGCAGATTCCATAATTGCATCTGCAGCAAAAGCTGGAGGTACAAAAATGATAGATGTGTCTGCTTTTACTTTTTCTACAGCTTCTACAACTGTGTTAAAAACTGGTTTCCCTAAGTGTTCTTGACCACCTTTTCCTGGAGTAACTCCTCCAACAACATTGGTTCCATAATCAATCATTTGACCTGCGTGAAAAGTACCTTCACTACCAGTAAAACCTTGTACAATTATATTTGAATTCTTATTTACTAAAACACTCATTGGTTTGTTTATTTTTATTTAATGATGCAAAAATACTCCTTTGTAATCTTTTTAAAAAAGAAAATTGAACAATTATCTAATTTAAAATCTATATAAAAAGTTAAAATTTAACTCCCTTTTTTTCTTTCTTTAAGAAAACGCTTTATTTCTGCTAACTCTTTTAATTTTTCTCTAGATTCAGAAATAGGTGTTCCAAAATAAGATTTTCCTCCAGGAACAGATTTTGTAACTCCTGTTTGCCCTAAAATTACAGCTCCTTTTCCTATGGTAATTCCACTATTTGTACCTACTTGACCCCAAATGGTAACTTCATCTTCTATAATAACACAACCTGCAATACCTGTTTGTGATGCTATTAAACATTTTTTGCCAATTACAGTATCATGCCCAACATGAACTTGATTGTCTATTTTGGTGCCTTCTCCAATAGTTGTATCTCCAGTTACACCTTTATCAATAGTACAAGAAGCGCCTAAATCTACATTATCTTCTAATACTAGTCTACCTCCAGAAATTAATTTATCAAATCCTGTTGGTCTGTTCTTATAATAAAAAGCATCTGCTCCTAAAACTGTATTTGCATGAATGGTTACATTGTTTCCAATAACAGAATTATCATAAATAGTAACATTAGGATGAATAACACAGTTTTTTCCAATAGTAACATTGTTACCTATAAATACATTGGGTTGTATAATTGTTCCTGCTCCAATTATTGCTGAGTCTGAAATACTTTCTTTAGATGCTATAAAAGGATTAAAATGTTTGGTTATCTTATTAAAATCGCGAAAAGGGTCATCAGAAATTAACAATGATTTTCCTTCTGGACATTCTACTTTTTTATTAATTAAAATTGTAGTTGCAGCAGATTGCAGCGCTTTGTCATAGTACTTTGGATGATCTACAAAAACAATATCTCCTTTTTCTACAACATGAATTTCGTTAATTCCTAAAATTTCAAAATTTTTATCACCAATAAAATCAGTATTGATAATTGTTGCAATGCTTTGAAGTGTTTGTGGAAATTGAAATTTCATTGCTTTCTATTTTTTACTTCCATAAATTATTACTCTTGCAAAAAGAGAGTGTAAAAAAGGGATTTTAGAAAAGAAAACATCTAAATTATAACCGAATTTGTTTATCCAGTTGTCATAATTTTTATCTCCAAAAATCTTTAAAGAAATAAAACCAAAAGCAACTGTAAAAAAGTCGAAGAAATAATGATTGAAAGTGAACTTGTTTCTAATTATTTTAAAGTCTTTAGAAACCAAAGCATGTTCATCTGGAGTTCTTTCTTGTGGGTTCATCTTTCTGTACAATTTGTACAAAGGATTCATGTTTAAAGGTTCTAAGAAAACAACTTTTCCTCCTGGTTTTAGAACTCTATATATATGACCTATCGATTTTTCGATATCTAAATGATGTAAAATGGCTCCTCCAAAAACAATATCAAAACTTTCGTCTTCAAAGGTTAAATTATTGGCATCCATTAAATAATGATTCACAGGAAATGACTGCTTATTTGCATGTTGTTTCCCATTTTCTAACTCTACTTCAGAGATATTGATACAGGTTAAACTTTTAGGTTTGGTATCTTTATTAAACCAAGCAGCCCAAGTATAAGAACCAATTTCTAGCACATCTTGTCCGTTAAAATCTTCTAAAAGTTTATTAAGAATCTTTTTTTCTCTTTTGTAAGAATAGAAAAAAGCATGTCTTCTTAATTTTTTAATCTTAGTCCTATCAAGTTTACCTTCATTCCAGTAATCTTTTTCGGTCTGATTAATTTCTTCTCTGGTTTTAGTAGCCATTAACAATTATTCTTTGATACGTTCTTGGTACGTACCTTTTGTAGTTTCTACTTTAATTTTATCACCTTCGTTAATAAACAAAGGCACATTTACACTTGCACCAGTTTCTACAGTTGCTGGTTTTGTTGCATTTGTAGCTGTATTTCCTTTAACTCCTGGTTCTGTATGGGTTACTTCTAAAATAACACTTGCTGGCATTTCTACAGAAAGTGGCATGTTATCTTCTGAGTTGATAATAATGGTTACAATTTCTCCTTCTTTCATTAAGCCAGGATTGTCTAAAGCAGCTTCTAAAAGACGAATTTGAGAATAATCTGCTTCGTTCATAAAATGATAAAACTCTCCATCATTATACAAATACTGAAATTTATGTGTTTCTACACGAACATCATCAATTTTTCTACCAGCAGGAAATGTATTGTCTACCACTTTTCCATTGGTAACACTTTTTAATTTTGTTCTTACAAAAGCAGGTCCTTTTCCTGGTTTTACATGTAAAAATTCTACGATTTTATAGATGTCATTATTATATCTAATACACAATCCGTTTCTAATATCTGATGTTGTAGCCATTTATAGTTTTTGTATTTTATTTTTTTTTTGATGTTTTAAAACTGAATAATTAATCTTTTTAACACCATGTTTATTTTATGTTTTGTTAACTCGCATTAAAGTATCCTTTCATAATTCCTCTATGAGAGTCTTTTATAAATTGAATTATTTCGTCTCTTTCTGGAGTTGCTTCCATTTCTGCCTCAATTATATCTATTGCTTGGGTATAATTGTAATTTTTTTGAAATAGAATTCTGTATATATTTTGAATTTCTCTAATTTTTTCTGTGGAATAACCACGTCTTCTTAACCCTACAGAATTAATACCAACATAGGATAAAGGCTCTCTTGCTGCTTTTACATAAGGTGGAACATCTTTTCTTACCAAAGAACCACCTGTTACAAAAGCATGTTTACCTACTGAAGCAAATTGATGCACTGCAACCATACCTGCTAAAACAACATTATCTCCAATAGTTACATGACCAGCCAAAGTAGAATTGTTTGAAAAAATACAATTGTCTCCAACAAGTGAATCATGAGCAATATGACAATATGCCATGATTAAACAATTGTCTCCAATTTTAGTTTTCAATCTATCTGAAGTTCCTCTGTTTATGGTAACGCATTCTCTTATGGTAACATTATCACCAATTTCTACAGTGGTTTCTTCATCATCAAATTTTAAATCTTGAGGAATTGCAGATATAACTGCTCCAGGAAAAATTCTACAGTTTTTTCCAATTCTAGCACCTTCCATTATAGTTACATTCGAACCAATCCAAGTTCCTGAACCTATAATAACGTTATTATGAATAGTTGTAAAAGGCTCTATAACTACATTTCTAGCAATTTTTGCTTGTGGATGAACGTATGCTAATGGTTGATTCATGTGCTATTTTTTTTTTGCAATTTGTGCCATTAATTCTGCTTCTGCAACTAATTTACCATTTGCATAAGCGTAAGCTTGCATGTGACAAATTCCTCTTCTAATAGGTGTAATTAACTCGCATTTAAATGTTAAAGTATCTCCAGGTAACACTTTTTGTTTGAACTTAACATTGTCCATTTTCATGAAAAAAGTCAAGTAATTTTCTGGATCTGGTACTGTACTTAAAACTAAAATCCCTCCACATTGAGCCATTGCTTCTACCTGTAAAACACCTGGCATTACTGGAGCTCCTGGAAAATGACCTACAAAGAAATTTTCGTTCATTGTTACATTTTTCATTCCAACTACATGCTTATCAGAAAGTTCTAATATTCTATCAATCAATAAAAATGGAGGTCTATGAGGAAGAATGTCCATAATTTGATGAATATCCATTAATGGAGGTTGATTCAAATCATATTGAGGAACATTATTTCTTTTTTCTTGCTTTATAATTTTTGCTAATTTTTTTGCAAAAACTGTGTTTACAAGGTGCCCAGGTTTGTTGGCAATAACTTTACCTCTAATTCTTGTACCAACTAAAGCTAAATCTCCAATAACGTCTAATAACTTATGTCTTGCAGCCTCATTTGCCCAATGCAAAGTAAGATTGTCTAAAATACCATTTGGTTTTACAGTAATATCGTCTTTATTAAAAGCTTTTTTAAGTTTTTCCATTGTACTTCCTGATAATTCTTTATCAACATAAACAATGGCATTATTTAAATCACCTCCTTTAATTAAGTCGTTTTCTAACAACATTTCAATTTCATGCAAAAAACTAAATGTTCTTGCTGCAGCAATTTCTTCTTTAAAATCAGAAATGTTTTCTAGGTTAGCATTTTGTGTTCCTAAGATTTTAGTACCAAAATCTACCATTGCTGTAACTTGGTATTCATCAGAAGGCATTAAAATAATTTCACTTCCGCTAATTTCATCCTTGTAAGAAATGATTTCTTTTACAACATATTCTTCTATCTCTGCATCTTGTTCTTCAATCCCTGCTTTTTCTAAAGCTTCTACAAAATATTTTGATGAACCATCCATAATTGGAGGCTCAGAAGAATCTATTTCTATTAATAAATTATCTATATCTAAACCTACAGCAGCAGCTAAAACATGCTCTGAAGTTTGTATTTGCACTCCATTTTTTTCTAAGTTGGTTCCTCTTTGTGTATTTACAACATAATCTGCTTTTGCCTCTATTGTTGGGGTACCTTCTAAATCTATTCTGCTAAATGCAAATCCATGATTTACAGGTGCAGGTTTTAAAGTCATTGTAACTGTATTACCTGTGTGCAATCCAACACCAGATAAACTAACTTCTTTTTGTATGGTTTTTTGTTTCTTACTCATTTAAAGTAGATTTTTGAGTATTCAACTCTTTTTCTATATTATTTATTTTTGTTGCTATTTTAGGTAAATTTCTAAAATAAACATAACTTTTGTTAAAATCTGAATAACCAAATGCTGGTGTTCCTTGTACTACTTCATCATCTTTATGATTTTTTGTAATACCAGATTGTGCTTGTATTCTTACATTATTACCAATTACTAAATGACCTACAATACCAACCTGACCACCAATCATACAATTTTCTCCAATTTTTGTAGATCCTGCAATACCAGTTTGAGCTGCTATAACAGTATTCTTACCAATTTCTACATTATGAGCAATTTGTATTTGATTGTCTAATTTTACGCCTTTTCTAATAATGGTAGATCCTAAAGTTGCTCTATCTATTGTTGCTCCAGAGCCAATATCTACATTATCTTCTATAACTACATTTCCTATTTGTGGTATGGCTTTAAACTCTCCTTTTTCATCTGGAGCAAAACCAAAACCATCAGAACCAATAATTGCACCTGAATGAATTTTACAAAAATTACCAATTTCTGTTTCTGAATAAATTTTTACACCAGAAAAAATGATACAATTATTTCCAATAACAGTATTATCTCCAAGATAACAATTAGGATATATTTTTACATTATCTCCAATAATTACATTTTCTCCTATATATGAAAAAGCACCTAAATAAACATTTTCTCCTATTTTAGAAGAGTTAGAAATAAAACTGGGTTGTTCTATACCAGTTTTATTATTTTTAACTTGATTATAAAATTCTAATAATTTAGAAAATGCCTTGTATGCATTTTCTACTTTTATTAAAGTGGTATTAATTTCTTTTTCGGGCTCAAAACTATTATTAACAATAGCTATAGAAGCGTTTGTAGTATATAAATAGGAATTGTATTTTGGGTTGGATAAAAAAGTTAAAGACCCTTTTTCTCCTTCTTCTATTTTAGAAAGTTTAGAAACTTCTTCATTAGGATTCCCAACTACATTCCCCTCTAAAATATCCGCTATTTGTTGTGCTGTAAATTTCATTAAACGCAAAAATATAAAATTTATAGTGATTTGACTAATCTCATTTTATTTAGGATAACAAATAAAATGCTTTATCACAGGTTCTGAAAGTGCTTTTATATTTAATTGGTCTGATGCTTTAGCAATATCTTTAAGTTTTCCTTTTTTATTTAAAATAAAAATTGGTTTTTTAGAATTGTAAGCCTGATTGATGATTTGCTTAGAAAAAACAAAAAATTGGCTTTCATTTTTATCTAAATTTAATTTTTGAGACGTTTTATGCAACCTCTTTTTATAGTATTCGTCTTCAAAAGGATTGTTTTGAATTTCTATGCGAAATAAATTTCTATTGATGATCATTTTTGATAATAATGACAATACTTTGTCTGGATGATTTGTCCACTCTTTGATAGCAGACAAAACATCATAATCATCTAATTTAGAGAACATTTCTAGAGTATTAGAGTCAAAGTTATTTTTACCTATATGATTTTTTAAAAAGTAGCTTAAAGCAGTGCTTGCAAACAATTCCTGTCCTTTTTCAGACAACTCTTTAGCTCTTTTAAGCACATTAACCAACATATTTTCTGCAACCAAACCTGTTTTGTGCAAATACACTTGCCAATACATTAATCTTCTGGCTATCAGGAATTTTTCTACAGAATAAATCCCTTTTTTTTCGATAACCAAAGCATCATTTTTTACATTCATCATTGCAATTAATCTGTCTGATGAAATGTTTCCTTCTGTAACTCCTGTATAAAAACTATCTCTTTTTAAATAATCTAATCTATCTATATCTAACTGACTTGAAATAAGTTGACATAAAAACTTGCGAGGATATTTTCCTTCAAATATTTTAATTGCTAGATCTAATTCACCTTTAAATTCTTCATTTAATTTCTTCATAAATTTTAAAGAAATTTCTTCGTGAGAAATACCATTTACAATACTGTGCTCTAGTGCATGAGAAAATGCACCATGACCAATATCGTGCAACAAAATAGCAATATATAAGGCGTTTTCTTCTTTTTTAGAAATATCTACTTGCTTAAATCGTAAAACTCTTACTGCTTTTTGCATTAAATGCATACAACCAATAGCATGATGAAAACGTGTATGATTAGCTCCTGGATAGACTAAATTAGAAAATCCCATTTGAGTAATTCTTCTTAATCGCTGAAAATAAGGATGTTCTATGATATCAAAGATTAAAGAATTTGGAATTTGAATAAACCCATAAATTGGGTCGTTTAAAATTTTTAGTTTGTTGGGTGCTTTTTTATTCAAAAGATGTTTTTTATCAATCTATGGCAAAATACAATTTAATGTCATAAAATTGGCAATATTTTATCATTTTTAAAATCTAAAAAGTATAACAAATACTTACATTTAACGTTAAATATTAATATCTCTAAATTAAAAAACTAAATATGAGCAGCATACATATTTTATGGGTTGATGATGAAATTGAATTACTAAAACCACACATTCTTTTTTTAGAACGTAAAAATTACAAAGTAACCACTTGTACAAATGGTGCAGATGCTATAGATTTAGTAGATGATGAAAATTTTGATATTGTTTTTTTAGATGAAAACATGCCTGGGTTAACTGGTTTAGATACGCTTTCTGAAATCAAACAAAAACAAGCCAATTTGCCTGTAGTTATGATTACTAAAAGTGAGGAAGAATATATTATGGAAGAGGCTATTGGCTCTAAGATTGCAGATTATTTGATTAAACCTGTAAATCCGAGTCAGATTTTATTGAGTTTAAAAAAGAACTTAGATAATTCTCGTTTAATTTCTGAAAAAACAACTTCTAGCTACCAACAAGAGTTTCGTAAAATTGCCATGGATTTGGCAATGGTAAATTCTTATGAAGATTGGATAGAATTATATAAAAAACTCATTCATTGGGAATTAGAGCTAGAAAACATTAGTGATCCTGGTATGTTGGGCATTTTAGAAAGTCAAAAACAAGAGGCGAACAATCAGTTTTTTAAATTTATCAAAAAGAATTATGAAGATTTTTTAACGGCTCATGACAAACCTACTTTTTCTCATACTTTATTTAAAGATTACGTAGTTCCAGAATTAAGCAAAGATCAAGGTGTTTTATGGATTGTGATTGATAATTTACGCTATGATCAATATCGAATTTTAGAGCCATTCATTAATAATCATTACAAAAAAGAAGAAGAATACACCTATTTTTCTATTCTGCCTACTGCAACTCAATATGCTAGAAATGCCATTTTTTCTGGTTTAATGCCTTCAGAAATGGAAAAACGTCATCCAAATTTTTGGAAAAACGATACAGATGAAGGAGGAATGAATTTATATGAAAACGAATTTTTATCGGCTCAAATAAAACGTTTAGGCTTAGACATTAAACACGAATATTATAAGATTTCTTCCTTAAAAAATGGTAAAGAATTAGCTGATAATTTTAATGGTACCAAACAAAACGATTTAACTGCTGTTGTGTATAATTTTGTAGATATTTTATCTCATTCTAAAACAGAAATGGAAGTAATTAAAGAATTAGCTGGAGATGATAAAGCGTATAGAAGTTTAACTTTGAGTTGGTTTAAAAATTCGCCTTTGTTTGAAATCATTCAAAAAGCGCAACAATTAGGACAAAAATTAATTATTACTACAGATCATGGAACTATTAATTGTAAACACCCAACCAAAGTAATTGGTGATAAAAACATTAGCGCAAATTTAAGATATAAAACAGGCAGAAGCTTGTCTTACGAAGAAAAAGATGTGTATGCTGTAAGAAATCCAAAAGATATTTTCTTACCTACAATTGCTATGAATGCTCCGTTTCTTTTTGCAAAAGAAGATTTGTTTTTTGCATATCCAAACAACTTTAATCATTTTGTAAAATACTATAAAAACACCTATCAACATGGAGGAGTTTCTTTAGAGGAAATGATTATTCCTTGTGTGGTTTATAGTCCGAAATAAATTAGTTGGCAGTATCAGTTTTCAGCCTCAGTAAATCTATATTTTCTATGAAATTATGTGGTAAATTTTAAAAAATAGCTAGATATATGAAAAAAATATTCTCAATTCTACTTCTTTTCTTATCAGTAAATATTCTTTTTTCACAAGTTGATGAAGATAAACTATCTATTGCTGCTTTAGAATTAACAAAAGACAAAATTACTTACGACCCAAGTTACTTTTCTATAGATTATCCTAATGGAGACGTACCCAAAGATAAAGGTGTTTGTACGGATGTGGTAATTAGAGCTTACAGAAAATTAGGTATAGATTTACAGAAAGAAGTTCATGAGGATATGAAAAAAAACTTCAGCAAATACCCTAAAATTTGGGGTTTAAAAAAAACCGATAAAAATATAGACCATAGAAGAGTACCAAATTTAATGACTTTCTTCTCAAGAAAAGGGATTGTAAAATCAATTACTAAAAATCCTAAAGATTATATTCCTGGAGATGTTGTTTGTTGGAATTTAGGTGGTGCAATTACACATACAGGAATTGTAGTCAACAAAAAATCGAAAGACAATAAACGTTATTTAATTGTCCACAATATTGGTGCTGGTCAAGTTTTGGAAGATTGTTTGTTTTCTTTTAAAATTATTGGGCATTATCGATATAAAAACTAAAAATTAAATTTGAGAGTTTAATTTCTTCACTATTTTTGTTTTTATGAATAAAAACTATTCTTTAGAAAATTTAGCAGAAGTTGCAAAAGAAATTATTGCTGTTGCAAAAAACAAAAAACTGTTGTTTTACGGACAAATGGGTGTTGGAAAAACAACGCTTATTAAAGAGTTGTGCAAGCAATTAAAAGTTTTGGATAACATCTCCTCTCCTACTTTTTCTTTGGTAAATGAATATCAAACTTCTGAAAATGAAAAAGTTTTTCATTTTGATTTTTATAGGATAGAAGATGAAAATGAAGCATTAGATATGGGAATTGAAGAATATTTTGATAATAATGATTGGTGTTTCATTGAATGGCCAGAAAATATCGAAAATTTACTACCTTTAGATGCTGTTCAGATTCATTTAACTATTTTAGAGGACGGACAAAGAAACATCAACCTAAAATAACCAAACTATGAGTTCATTTTCTCCTTTTAGTAAAGAAGAATTGCTTCCACAAGAAGAAATGCTAGAAATTAAAAAGCAAAAAGGAGAATTGTTTATTGGCTTACCTAAAGAAACCTATTTAGGAGAAAAACGCGTTTGTTTAACACCAGATGCAGTTTCTGCTCTATGTACTCATGGACACAGAATTGTTATAGAAACTGGTGCTGGAGACAATGCAAATTATTCTGACAATGAATACTCTGAAGCTGGTGCAAAAATTTCTTATGATGTAGAGGAAGCTTTTAAATGCAATATTGTTTTAAAAGTAGCACCTCCAACAGAAAAAGAAATTGAATATATGAATCCGCAAACGGTTCTTATTTCTTCTTTACAATTAAAAACTCAGAACAAGAAATACTTTGAAAGTTTAGCTAAAAAAAGAATTACAGCTGTTGCTTTCGATTATATAAAAGATGAGCATAATACGTATCCTATTGTAAAATCTTTAAGTGAAATTGCTGGAACTGCTTCTGTTTTAATTGCTGCAGAATTAATGAGCGGAACAAACAAAGGAAATGGTTTATTATTAGGAAATATTGGTGGTGTGCCTCCAAGTAGTGTGGTTATTTTTGGAGCAGGAACTGTGGGAGAATATGCTGCAAGAACTGCTTTAGGATTGGGAGCTAGAGTTAAGGTTTTTGATAATTCTATTAGTAAACTACGTAAGTTACAACATTCTTTAAACGCGCCAATTTATACATCAACTTTACAGCCAAAATCGGTTGCAAAAGCATTAATGCGTGCAGATGTTGCAATTGGAGCCATTAGAGGAAAAAATAGATCGCCAATTTGTGGTACAGAAGAAATGATTGAAACCATGAAAGAAGGTGCTGTTATTATTGATGTGAGTATAGATAGAGGTGGATGTTTCGAAACTTCTAATGTAACAACACACAAAACACCAACATTTATAAAACATGGGGTTGTGCATTATTGTGTACCTAACATTCCTGCACGTTATGCAAGAACTGCTTCACTTTCTATTAGTAATATTTTTACACCTTATTTATTAAATATTGCAGATGAAGGCGGATTCGAAAATGCAGCTCGTTTTGATAAAAGTCTTAGAAACGGAATGTATTTTTATCACGGAATTTTAACCAACAGAACAGTTGCAAATTGGTTTGATTTGCCTTTTAGAGATATAAATCTGTTGATTTTATAATACTCTGTCTGCTCGAGCGCAGTCGAGAACTATTTCTCTAATAATTTCGAATAACTTGCTTTTAAAATATTAAATTTGCAGTTCAAAAATCTACCATGTTAATTAAAAGAATAGGATATTATTTAGTGGGTTTATCAATAGGTTCTATTGGTGTCTATTTTTTCTGGCAAAAGAAACAAGCTACTTTCGATTATGGTATGGATGCAAGAACACTAAAAACCATAAGAATTAGAAAACGATTATTTTCTGATGAAGCTAAAAATGCAATGGAAAAGCACAATATTGATACTCTTAAAATAGCAACTATTCTTTACAATGGTGATGTTGATTTTGGCAAAGGAAAACCAAGGCAAAAACCCTGTGCAGAATACTATATTACAGGAAAAAAAGAGTTAGCAAACGTGAATTTGTATGTAATAAGGTGTGATTCTACTGCTACTATTGATAAAATTATTGTTGATTAATCCTCCAATGTTATTTGGAAATGAATGAAGAATGAACGATTGAAAAATCTTCCAACCAATACTGTATAAGATTCTTCAATTCTTAGGCAAGATAAAATAAACTGAATGTCATTTCGAAATGAGTGAAGAATGAGCGATTGAGAAATCTTAAAAGGTAAATGAGATTCTTAATCATTTTTCGTTAAAATAACAAAAACTAACAATTCCGATACTTATCATTCAAACCAACTTTATTCAAAATCATTGGAATAATTTTTTCTAATCTAGATTGTTTGGTAGCTGCTCTTTTTGCTAATGATATATACTCACAAAACTCTCTTTGTTTAGATTTTGTAAAGTCATTAAACATATATTTTAATTTTTCATCTTTATCTAAAACTACTTTTAATTCTTCTGGAACAACAACAGGTTTTGTATTTCTTTTGAGTTTAATTTCTAAGCCTGCTTCAGAATTTGCCATCGCTTCTAAAACATATTGCTTAATTATGTTTGCATCAATTTCAGCATCAACTGTAAATCGCATTTGACGCATTCCTTTGGTTTTATCTTCTTGCGCATTGATTAAAATATTTGCTTCGTCTTTTAAAAAACACCCATGATGAAACCAAATTCCACAATAATTTTTAAAAGCAGATAACCCTAAAATGTTCTTTTTCTTATAAATATAAGCTGGAATTCCCCATTTTATATCTTCCTCCAGGTTAAGTTCTAATAAAACGTTTCTAATTATTTCAAGTTCTTTTTCCCATTTTGAGTTTACAGAAATGTAATCGGTTACTTTTGGATTCATGAGTTTAAATTTTGATAGTAATACTGTTCAATTTTACCAACATTTTTAATGGTTTTCTTTACCCAATCAAAATACAAAATTTCTTTTTCTTCTTTTGATAATTGCCAGTTAACATTAGAATTCCTGAGCTTTGTAGTTACATTTTGTAAAATAATTGCAGCAGCCACAGAAATATTTAAACTCTCTGTAAAACCAACCATTGGTATTTTTAAAAATCCGTCTGCATTTTCCATCACATAATCAGAAACTCCCTCTGCTTCTACTCCAAACACAAAAGCAGATTTTTTAGTTACATCAAAATCTTGTAGTAAACAAGAATCGTTATGAGGTGTTGTTGCAATAATTTGATATCCTTTTTCTCGTAAATTATCTAAACAGATCTTGGTATTATCTCCATCAGATTTATAACGTTTTTGTGTAATCCATTTTTGAGAACCTTTTGCAACATGCTTAGAAACCTTGTTTGTGTACTTGTTTTCAATTGCATGCACATCTTGTACCCCAAAAATATCTGCAGTTCTTACAACTGCACTTGCATTATGAGGTTGATAAATATCTTCTAAAACAACAGCAAAATGTCTAGTTCTATCTTCTAATACCTTTTTAAAAAGGTTTTTTCTTTTGTCTGTTAAATATCCTTCAAAATATGCTAAAAGCTTTTTATCAATCATATTTACAAACATAAAATTATTATTTTAGCTTTTAATGAAAAAAATAGTGGTTTTAACAGGCGCAGGAATTTCTGCAGAAAGTGGTATCAAAACATTTAGAGATGCAAATGGTTTGTGGGAAGGACATAATGTTATGGAAGTGGCTTCTCCAGAAGGTTTTGCTGCAAATCCGAATTTAGTTTTCGATTTTTACAATCAACGTAGAAAGCAATTATTAGAAGTTACTCCAAACAAAGCACATTTTAATTTAGCTGCTTTAGAAAACGAATTTGATGTAGAAATCATCACTCAAAATGTAGATGATTTACACGAACGTGCAGGAAGTAAAAACATTATTCATTTGCATGGAGAGCTTTTAAAAGTTAGAAGTACATTTGATGAAAACTACATTTTAGACTGGAATAAAGATTTGGTTTTAGGTGATGTTTGTCCAAAAGGCAACCAATTAAGACCACACATAGTTTGGTTTGGAGAAATGGTTCCAATGCTAGATAAAGCCATACAAATTACAGCTACAGCAGATATTTTAGTAATTATTGGCACTTCTATGCAAGTCTATCCTGCTGCAAGTTTAGTAAACTATATAAAAACTAATACACCAATTTATTTTATAGACCCAAAGCCATCTGTTACTAAAAACGATTTTAATAATTTAACGATTATTAAAGATGTTGCAAGTTCTGGTACTGATAGATTAATCAAACTTCTACAAGGTAGATTTTAAAGATTTCTCGACTGCGCTAAATGACAAAATAAGTTAAGAAATTAACTGATTAAAATACTCAAAAATTTCTCCTTTAGAAATAGAGCTTCCTTTTTCTATTAAATCGAAAATTTCTATGTTTCTTTCTGTATGATAAGGTTTGGTTCCTTTAAAAATATCTACAGAATTATCCATAGGGTTTTTCATTAACCAGTCAAAACCTTTTTGTTCTAGTAAATTAATATCCCAATTAATTTTAATGGCAATTCTATGAATTTCGTTTTCATCGCACTTAAATAAATTTGCAGAAGTTTCTGAAAAATGCTCTATATAATTCGTTTTTGTGAGCACATCATCCCAAACAACATCAGAAAAAACATTCATTTCTTCTTCTGCAATAGTTGGTTTTTCTTTTTTAATGGTATTCCATTCTTTTACATCAATACTTTGCGTTGCTAAAAAACGTGCAAATTCTTCATGTAGACTTTCGAATTGTTCTTTGGTTAATTGTCTATATTTCATTTGGAGTTGGAAGTATGAAGTTGGAAGTAAAAAAGCTCGTTATTTCTAACGAGCTTTTATTTTTTAATACTTAAAAGTTTATTCCTTATTCTGCAACAACTTCAAAAGTAATATCAGCAACTACTGCTCTGTGTAATCTTACAGATGCTTCGTATTTACCTAATCTTTTTACAGAACCACCAACAACTTTTATAAATTTCTTGTCAATTTCTGTACCTGCTTTTGCAAGTGCTGCAGCTAAATCTATGTTATTTACAGAGCCAAATAATTTGTCTCCAGAACCAGTTTTAGATGTAATTTTAATTTCATATCCTTTAATTGTTTCTGCAGTTGCATTTGCATCTTCAATTAATTTAGCTTCTTTGTAAGCACGTTGTTTTAAATTCTCTGCTAATACTTTCTTTGCAGATGAAGTAGCTAAAACTGCTTGCCCAGAAGGAATTAAAAAGTTTCTACCATAACCGTTTTTTACAGATACAACGTCATCTTTAAATCCTAAATTTTCTACGTCTTGTCTTAATATCAATTCCATGTCTCTACTTCTTTAATTATTTTAACAAATCTCCAACGTAAGGCATTAACGCTAAATGACGCGCTCTTTTAATTGCTTGTGCAACTTTACGTTGATATTTTAATGATGTTCCTGTTAAACGTCTTGGTAAAATTTTACCTTGTTCGTTTACTAAATACATTAAGAAGTCTGCATCTTTATAATCGATATATTTGATACCTTTTTTCTTAAATCTACAGTATTTTGATTCTTTTTTAGTGTCTATATCTAATGGCGTTAAATATCTAACGTCAGCAGATTTACCACCTTTTGCTTGTTGTTCTATTGATGCCATTTTTTATTTTTTTGAAGATTTAACACGTTCACTTCTTACTCTAGCCCAAGCTGCAGCATGTTTGTCTAATCTAACAGAAAGGTAACGCATAACGCTATCATCTCTTCTAAACTCTAACTCAAATGCAGCAATTTCTTCTCCAGCTACTTTGTACTCTAATAAGTGATAAAAACCACTTTTTTTCTTTTGGATTGGGTATGCTAATTTTTTTAAGCCCCAGTCCTCTTTAGAGATCATTTCAGCTCCTTTAGAAACTAAATAATCTTCGAACTTTTGTACTGTCTCCTTTATCTGAGTATCAGATAAAACGGGATTCAAAATGAAAACAGTTTCGTAATGATTCATAAATTAAATATTTATTGTTTATTTTTAAGGCTGCAAATATAGTAACTTTTTCTTATTTAAAGACATCTTTTTTGCTTAAAAATTTATTTTTTAAAAACACCATAATTTACTGATATGCAAATTCCTGAATTCCCAAATTTAATTCATTATGCAATTCCTTTTTTTGTTATAACTGTACTTATAGAAGTTATATTAACTGTAAAAGTAAAGTTAGAGGATTATGAATTTAAAGATGCAGGTACCTCTATTTTAATGGGTTTAGGCAATGTTGCTATTAGCCTTTTTACAAAAGGAATAATTTTAGCATTGTTTTTATTGATATACGAATATCGTTTTTTTACCATTCCTTTTACTTGGTGGGCTTGGGTTTTGATTTTATTTGCTGAAGATTTAGCTTATTATTGGGCACATAGAATTGGCCATGTAAGCAGGTTGTTTTGGGCGAGTCATGTTGTACATCATTCTTCAAAAAAATACAATTTAAGTACTGCTTTAAGACAAACCTGGACTGGGGGTTTTTATACTTTTATTTTTTGGATTCCAATTATTTTAATTGGTTTTCATCCAGTTATGCTTTTAGTCCAAATGTCTGTAAGTTTAATTTATCAATATTGGATTCATACAGAAATGATTGATAAAATGCCAAAATGGTTTGAAGCTGTTTTTAATACACCAAGCCATCATAGAGTACATCATGCTACAAACCCACAGTATTTAGATAGAAATTTTGCTGGGATATTAATTATTTGGGATAAACTTTTTGGCAGTTTTGAGCTAGAAGTAGAAAAACCAAAATATGGTTTGGTAAAAAATATAGAAACTTATAACCCATTAAAAATTGCTTTTTTAGAATGGTATACAATGCTAAGCGATTTTTTTTCTTCGAAAACATCCTTCAGAAATAAATTAAAATATTTACTAAAGCCTCCAGGATGGAAACATGATAATACTGGAGTTTTATCTAAAGACTTACGAAAGGATTGGGAAGAAAATAAAAAAGGCTGTCTGAAAAGTTAATTTAGCTGTCATTTTGAGACTTTTGTCTTCGCTCAAGACAGGCTTTGTCGAAAAATCTATGTAATTAATTTTGAATAAATAAGATTTCTCCATTACAGTCGAAATGACAAATTATAACACTTTTCAGACAGCCTCTAAAAAAATAATTCAAATTTATTTTCTTAATAAAGGTTAAATATGGTTTGTTTATTAATTTAAATCTAATCGAACACCTATAGAAATATTTCTAGTTTGAGTGTTTTCAAATAATGGATTTAAATCATATTTTACGTAAAGACTAGTATCTCTGTATCCTAAATAAGCACTCAAACCATAGTTTACAGTATTCATATTAAAATTATTAAATTGTACCTCTTTCACGTTTACACCATTTGCATCTTTGTATTCTAAATATTGTCTTGTGCCTAATTTAAAACCTATAAAACCTCCAACTCCAAAACGAACAGATCTATTTGTTCTATCTCTTACAGTACCATCATCATAAATTTTATTTCTAGAAAAATCCCATTCTAAATGTACAGGAAAAGTCATTTGCACGTGACGTAATCTACTTTCTGACAATTGATTATTAAATGTTTGTATCTCTGTAGTATTTCCATTGTTAACATGAATTTTGTTGCCTTCTAATCGCAAATTGTTCCACAAAAAAGAAGCACCATATTTTAGATATAAATGAGAGGGTCTTTTAGAAAAACGAGTTTTCCAAGTCCATCCTAATTCGTAAAAACGAGAACGCCACAATTGGTATTCAGAATTTTCTAAAGAATTTAATTGATCATCATTTAAAACATTGTTAACTCCCATAGCAAAAACAAATTGAGTAGTTGTAGCTCTTTGTATTTTGTTCTTTTTACGCCATCTTTTTTTTCTTCTATCATCTCTTTCTTTATCATCACTATCTTTTATATTTAACCTAAAAACTTTATTACCAATAGTAAAAATGTTTTCATCATCATCATCAGAATTTATAACATCATCTGAACTAGCAATTTTACCATTGGCTTTGTTTTGCACCAGTTGTTGTAATAAAAGTTCTTGTTCTCCTACCAATTTTTCTATTCTTCTTGCGTGATAAGAAGCAACTTCTTTTTTAAGAACATCTGCTGTAGTATTGCTAATTTCTCCTTTTTCTAAACGCTTATCTATAGCAACTACTTTCATTTTTAAAGAATCTTTCTGAGATTTGGTAATCTGTTCTATCTTTTTTGATATTTTTTTGACTTCTTTCTCAAAAGTTTTTTGCTGAGATAAGGCAATAGTTGTGCTAAACAACACTAGTATTAGTAGTATTCTTTTCATTTTATTTTGGTTTTTAAATTTGTTTTTAATGGGTTATTTACGTGGATATAGAGATGAGATAATCTGTTTTTTTTTACTAAAAAAATACTTTTCTCTGCTCTTAATAATTGATTTAATCGTTTCTACTTGCAATGGCAGTTGCTAATGTTGATATTTTTGATTTTAAAGATTTCATAAAATTGTTCTGAAAATCATCATCATCTATAGTACGTTCTACTTCTGCTAAAATAGTATCTGGATTAATTTTAATATTCGATTTTTTGAGCTCACTTTTAATCGTTTTTAAAACATCTTCTCTACTTACATTATACTTTGCATAATATTCTTTAACTTCTTTTGATGAGTGTGTTACCGCGAATAACAAATCATCACTATTTATTTTAATTCTACTATTTGGGTCTTGTTTTAAAATTTTTATTTTTTGGGGCTTATCAACTTCATTCAAAATGGCGTTTGAATTCTCTACTTTATGTATCTCTTTTGCATCTACTTGCGCAAAACCTTTTTTGTCATTATAAAGAATTTCAGAAGAAGTAATTTTATTATTCGAAACAGACTGCTTTACTGTATTTGCAACAACATTCTTCTTTGTATTTTTAATGTGCTCTTGCCTCTGTTTTATTTTATCATTTTTTACAATTGCTTCTTCTACAGGAACCTCTTTAAACATTTTATCAATTTTCTCATCAATTGTATTGGTATCTATTATAGGTGTTTTAACAATAATTTCTTTTGGTTTAAATGTGTTTTCTTTATCAGAAAAAATCTGAATTCCTATAGAAACCAATAACAAAATAGTTGCTGCTACTCCTATATAAAAAAACCAGCCTTTTTTCTTTTCTTGTGGATGGTTGTCTAATTGATTAGACAAACGCTCCCAAGCAGAATTTGATGGCTTAAAAGTTCTGTTCTGGAACTTTTCTTTTATATTTTTATCTATACTATTTGTTTTCATTTACGGTTTTATTCATTTTGTAATAATTTTGTTGCAATAATTTACGTGCTTTAAATAATTGCGATTTTGATGTACTTTCAGAAATATTTAATTGCTCTGCAATTTCTGAATGCTTATATCCTTCTATGGCGAATAAATTAAACACCATTTTGTAACCTTCTGGTAATGTATCTATTAGTTTTTGAATGTCTTCTACAGATGTATTTTCTAAACTTTCTGTAGCAGCATCATTAAAAACATAGTCTTCATCAGATAGATCTATTACATTTTTTTTACGGAGGTAAGAAATGCATGTATTTACCATAATTCTGCGAATCCAACCTTCAAAACTACCTTCGTGTTTGAACTTGTGTAAGTTGGTAAAAACTTTTAAAAAGCCTTGTAATAGTAAATCTTCTGCATGATGTAAATCTTTTACATACTGCCTGCAAACTCCCAACATTTTAGGCGAATGCTGCTCAAACAATTGTTGTTGCGCTTCTCTATTGTTGTCTATCGCTTTCTTAATAAGCGATTTTTGTGGGTTATGCAATTTGATAATTTTCAAGCCTCTTAATTCGTTTTTTATTGCCTTACAAATATATAGACTACCAAAGTTTTAAAAAGGTTGCTTGGAAGAAAAAAGTTTTTACAAACTTTTTTAGTTTTTTGTTATTGTATGTTGGTTTTAAGTTGGTATATTTATTGGAAATCGAAACTATGGATATTGAAAAAGAAATTAAAGATTCAAAAAACAGAATTGAAGAAAGACAGAGTAAAATCGAAATTAATTTATCAAAATTAGATTCTAAAATTAAAACTTACTCAAACTGGGCTTGGGGATTTGTATTTTTTGGAGTAATTATTACTATTATTTCATCAATTTATTTTGTAAGAATGACTTATGGAGATAAATTTGAACTAAACTTATTAGGAGATTTTTTATCTGGTTCTGTTGCCTCTATTTGGTCTTTAGCTGGTTTGTTTTTTATATATATAGCTTTTCTTGGGCAAAAACAACAATTATTAAATCAACAATTAGAAATTATGTATAGCCAATTAGAAGTTAAATATACTAGGTTAGAATTAGCTGGGCAGAAAGTTGAAATGAAGTTACAAAATGAAACTTTAAGAGTTCAAAAATTTGAAAATACATTTTTTCAAATGTTAAATTTATTGCGAGATTCTGTTAATTCTCTGGATGTCCTTGACGACCATAACAAAACAATATCAGGAAGAGATTGTTTTAAAAGATTTGATTCAGAAGTTAGGAGCAATATTTATTTCTTAAAAAAATTAAAAAATTGGGTTGAATTAGAATCTGTATCAATAAAAGATGCAATAAACTCATATGAGAATGTCTATTATGAAAGAAAATCTGATTTAGGCCACTATTTTAGGACTCTTTATCACATCGTAAAGCTTGTAGATAAATCAAAAATAAAAAATAAAAAACAATATATTTCTATTATTAGAGCGCAATTATCAAGTTTTGAACAAATCCTTTTATTCTATAACTGTTTACACGAAAATGGAAATAAAAAATTCAAGTCATTAGTAGAAAAATACACTCTTTTTAAAAATATTGATGAATCATTAATTTTTAATTTTGAACATAAAAAATCTTATAATTGTTCTGCATTTAAAAATGATAATTAATAAGTTATAATAGATTCTTTCAGAATGACAAACTGTATAAAAAACAAGAGGTAAAATAGAAAAGAAGAGATAATATAAACACAACAGTGTTTCTTCCCTTTGGGAAGATTAAGATGGGCTTTTAATAAGCATCCACATCAATAATAAATCTTATTGGTCTAAAATCTTTAACAGCCTCAAACGTATTTTTAATCTTTGAAACCTGATTTTTTGTATTGGCTAAACTCTGTTTTGGCGGAATTTTAATCACTAAATTCTTAATATATTGATTACGAATCCTAGCAACTGCAGGAGCTGTTGGTCCTAAAACATGTTCTCCAAAAGAGTTGTACAAGGCTTTAAATAGCCAATTGATGCCACTATCCACTTTGTTAAAATCTCTGTGTTTTAAGGTTATTTTTATCAACCTATAATAAGGAGGATATTTATATTGCCAACGTTCTTGCAATTGCTCTTTATACATTGCTACGTAATTTGTTGTTGAAACTTGCTGCAATATTTGATGATAAGGATTATAGGTTTGTATTGCCACATTTCCTTGTTTTTTGCTTCTTCCAGCTCTTCCAGAAACCTGCACCATCATTTGATAGGCTCTTTCATGTGCTCTAAAGTCTGGGAAATTTAACATAGCATCTGCATTTAAAATTCCGACTAAAGAAACATTGTCAAAATCTAACCCTTTAGAAAGCATTTGAGTTCCTACCAAAATATCTATTTCTCTAGCTTCAAAAGCACCAATTATTTTTTGATAACCGAATTTTCCACGAGTAGTATCTAAATCCATTCTTCCAATTTTAAAATCGGGAAATAATTCTTTTAATTCTAACTCTATTTGTTCGGTTCCAAAACCTTTGGTATCTAGGGTATTGCTTCCACAAGCTGAGCATGAATTTGGCATTGCTCTTTGATAATTACAATAATGGCACTTTAACTCGTGTCTAAATTTATGAAACGTTAATGTAACATCACAATTTGGGCATTGAGGAGCAACACCACAAGTTTTACATTCGACTACTGGAGAATATCCACGTCTGTTTTGAAATAAAATAACTTGCTCTTTTTCGTCTAATGCTTCTTGAATTAGTTTGAGCATTCTGTCCGAAAAATGCCCTTTCATTTCTTTTTTTCTGTGCTTTTCTTTTACATCAATCAACTCAATTTTTGGTAGTTGTACATTTCCAAAACGTCTATTTAACTCAACAAAACCATATTTTTTTTGTGAAGCATTAAAATAACTTTCTAAAGACGGAGTTGCAGAACCTAACAATATTTTAGCATTATGTAATTTAGATAAAACAATTGCTGCATCTCTTGCATTGTATCTTGGTGAAGGTTCAAATTGTTTGTAAGATGTTTCGTGTTCTTCATCAACCACAATTAAACCTAAATTTGAAAAAGGTAAAAATACGGATGATCTAGCTCCTAAAATAATTTGTGCTTTTGTTTTGTTTTCTAATACATTATTCCAAACCTCTACTCTTTCATTCATGGAGTATTTTGAGTGAAAGACAGATATCTGGTCTCCAAAATAAAATTGCAAACGCGTTATAATTTGCGTAGTTAATGCTATTTCTGGTAATAAAAACAACACTTGTTTGCCAGCGTCTAAAACTTCTTGAATCAACTTTGTATACACTTCTGTTTTACCAGAACTTGTTATTCCATGCAAGAGAGTTACGTCTTTTTTTGTAAAAGTTTCTTTAATTTCTTTTAAAGAAACTTCCTGAAATTCATTTAGTTGTTTTAAATCGTTAATATCTCCTTTAAAATTAATTCTATCTGTTTGAATTTCGTAAAACTCAAAAATATTTTTATCTACTAACGATTTTAAAATAGTGGATGAAACATTAGCTTTCGCTTCTAAATCTTTTGCTTTTATTGGTTTTTTAGAAGTTGATAATTGAAAGAACGTTAAAACTGCATCTCTTTGTTTTTTTGCCCTAGAAAGTTTTTCTAACAAAGAGTTTAAAGCATCATCAGAAGCATAATCAGCATGCAAGCGAACATATTTTACCAATTTTGGTTTGTAGGTTTCGTAAATTTCTTCTTTGATATAAATGGCCGATTTTTTAATCAACTCATTTACAATAGGCATTACTTTTTTCTTTCCTAAAATATCTACTACTTGGTGTATGGTTAATTGTGATTGATGTTGTAAAGCTTCAAAAATGAGAAATTCATCATCTTCTAAAATAGATTCGTTAGAAAAAGCTTCATTTTTATAAATAATCGTTTCGCTTTCTAATAAAAATGCAGATGGCAAAGAAGCTCTATATACATCACCTAAAGAGCACATATAATAATTTGCAATCCATTGCCAGTGTTGCAATTGTAGTTCATTTACCAAAGGCTTCTCATCTAAAATTTGATGAATGTCTTTGGCTTCATACAAGGTTGGTGCGTTTTGATGAATGTTAAACACCAATCCTGTATACATTTTGGTTTTACCAAAAGAAACTGCTACACGCATTCCTTTTTTTAGAAAATTTGCTTCATCTTCAGTTACAGAGTATGTAAATGTTCTTTGGATAGGAATTGGCAATATAACGTCTATAAAGTGTGCTGTCACTTCGAGTGATTTTTCGATTGAAATGAGAAAAATTGTATCGAGAAGTACAACTTTTAAAAAGTTTTTGAAAGAATTCCGACAAAAAATCGGAATCAGTCGAACTGACATTCTCAATAATTATTATGTTTCAATGTCATTTTAACCATAGTAGAAATCTAATAAATTTTCAAAAATTAAAGATTTCTTCTCATTCTTCGTTCGGAATGACACTTAAGAACCAAAGCTACATAAAAATCACTACATTGTAATCATAAATTTATAAACAAATATGACTTCTGAAGATTGGAAAAATAAAGGTAAATTTATAACTGTTTTTAAAAGAAAACTATTTGTTATTGATTCTCTTACTTTGTCTCCTGGAGAGCAGTCAAGAGGTCAAGAAACACTTGTAATTCTCCATGGCTACCCAACTTCTTCTTATGATTATTACAAGGTTTTGCCCCA
The DNA here is from genome assembly GCF_058147165.1 of Polaribacter sp. 2305UL8-11. Classification (NCBI taxonomy): domain Bacteria; kingdom Pseudomonadati; phylum Bacteroidota; class Flavobacteriia; order Flavobacteriales; family Flavobacteriaceae; genus Polaribacter; species Polaribacter sp. 2305UL8-11. Next base: position 215,877 of record NZ_JBYVJW010000005.1, read on the forward strand.
ACTTTCAAAGAAATATCGCGTAATAATTCACGATCATTTAGGTTTTGGACTTTCTGATAAACCTTTAGATTATTCTTATTCTTTAATTGAACAAGCAGACGTTGCTTTACAACTCTGGAAACAATTAGGGTTGACAAAGGTTACTTTATTAGCTCACGACTATGGTACAAGTGTTGCTACAGAAATTTTAGCAAGACATAATAAGCAACAAATTGACTTACAAATAGATAAACTAATTTTATGCAATGGTTCTATGCATATCGAATTGTCGAAATTGCGAATGATTCAAAAATTATTAAAGAATAAATTTACTGGAAAATTTATAGCAAGTTTAACTAACTACTCTATTTTTAGGAAAAATATGCGTAATATTTATTTTGATAAAACAAAAGCCACAAATAAAGAATTAAAAGAAATATGGACACTTTTAGAACATAATAATGGGCGAAAAGTAATTCATAAACTCACAAACTATATAAACGAACGTTATTATTTTTGGCACAGATGGATTGGTGCTTTAAAAGAAACACAAATTGCTACAAAAATAATCTGGGCTAAAAACGACCCAATTGCTATCCCAAAAATTGCAATTTTACTTTCTGAAGAAATACCCAATAACAAATTAATTTGGATGGAAAATTGTGGGCATTTTCTAATGTTAGAAAATCCTGATGAATGGAGTCAGTTGGTTTTGGAGTAAAATTAATTATGATGAAATTTACTGGAAATATCAGCTTTATAGCAATAGATAAAAGTAAGTTTTAATAAAAAGAGGCTGTCTGAAAAGTCAAAAAATTAACTACTTGTCATATTGAGCTTGTCGAAATATAATTGATAATCAATGAATTATAAAACTTCGACAAGCTCAGTTTGACATACTTAACTACTTTTTACACAGCCTCTTTATCAAATTATTATAAAAATTACATCATTGCTGCTGCAATTTTTTTATAAGTCCCATTTTCTAAATTTTCTCTAATCGCAGAAAAAGCAGTTATGGTTTCATCTATATCTTCTTGTGTGTGAGTAGCTGTAGGAATTAATCTTAAAATAATTAATCCTTTAGGTATTACTGGATATACTACAATAGAGCAGAAAATTCCGTGGTTTTCACGTAAGTCATTTACCATTGCCATCGCTTCTGGAATATCACCTTTTAAATATACAGGTGTAATACAGGTTTGTGTGGTTCCTAAATCGAACCCAGCATTACGCAATCCAGATTGTAACGCATTTGTGTTTTCCCACAACTTCTCTTTAAGTTCTGGCATTGTACGAATCATATCCAATCTTTTTAATGCTCCTTTAACCATTGCCATTGGTAATGATTTTGCAAACATTTGAGAACGCATATTGTATTGCAAAAATTGGACAATATCTTTATCTCCAGCAAAGAAAGCTCCAATACCTGCCATAGATTTTGCAAAAGTTGCAAAATATACATCTATTTGATCTTGAACTCCTTGTTCGAAACCTGTTCCTCTTCCTCCTTCTCCAAGGGTTCCAAATCCGTGAGCATCATCAACTAATAAACGGAAATTATATTTTTCTTTTAAAGCACAAATTTCTTTTAAACGTCCTTGTTCTCCTCGCATTCCAAAAACACCTTCAGAAATTGCCAAAATTCCTCCACCTGTTTTTTCAGCTAATTTTACTGCACGCTTCATGTTTTTTTCAAAACTCTCAATATCATTGTGTTTGTAAACAAAACGTTTTCCTGGGTGTAAACGAACACCATCAATAATACATGCATGCGTATCTACATCATATACAATAATATCGTCTTTAGAAACCAAAGCATCAATGGCAGAAACCATTCCTTGATATCCAAAATTTACTAAATAAGCAGCTTCTTTATCTACAAATTCTGCACATTCTCTTTCTAATTGTTCGTGATAAGGAGTATGACCAGACATCATTCTTGCTCCCATTGGATAAGCCATTCCATGCTCTTTAGCAGCAGCTCCATCCACTTTTAAAACCTCTGGATGATTGGCCAAACCTAAGTAATCATTTATACTCCAAGTAACTACTTTTTTACCATTGAAAGACATTCTGTTAGAAATTGGTCCTTCTAATTTAGGAAACACATAATAGCCTTCTGCTTTCTCTGCCCAATTTCCTAAAGGTCCTTTATCTTCCTTAATTCTTTCAAATAAATCTTTCGTCATTCTATCTACTGTTTTTGAGCGGGCAAAGATAAGAAATTTTAACAGTATTACAAATTAAGAAAAATAGGAAGTTTTTTATAAAAAGCCTTGTGCTTTCATCCAATCATCGCTATAAATTTTATTCATATAACGTGATCCATGATCTGGAAAAATTACTACTACAAAACTATCTTCTGTAAAAAAACCTTTTTCTGCATATTGTTTGGTAGCTTGCATTACTGCTCCACTTGTGTAACCTGGAAACATGCCTTCTTTTTTAACAATTTTTCTAGCTTCTAAAGCTGCGTCTTTATCAGATACTTTTTCATAAATATCTATGATATCAAAATCTGTAGCAGTGGGAATTAAATTTTTACCTAAACCTTCAATTTTATAAGGACTTACCTCATTTAAATCTAGCTCTCTAGTTTCATGGTATTTTTTTAATACAGAACCAATTGCATCAACACCCAATATTTTTATGTTAGGATTTTGTTCTTTTAAGTATTGACCTGAACCAGAAATTGTGCCACCTGTTCCACTTGCAACTACTAAGTGTGTAATTTTACCATCTGTTTGTTGCCAAATTTCTGGACCTGTAGTTCTGTAATGTGCTTCTGTATTTAACTCGTTAAAATATTGATTGATATAAACAGAATTCTTTGTTTTCTTGTGAATTGTTTTTGCAACTTCATAATAAGACCTTGGATCTTCTGGAGGTACATTTGCTGGACAAACATGCACTTCTGCACCCATAGATTTTAATAAATCAATTTTATCTTTAGAGGATTTATCACTTACTGCCAAAATGCACTTATACCCTTTTACAATACTAATCATTGCCAAACTAAAACCTGTATTTCCAGAAGTAGTTTCTACAATTGTGGCTCCTTTTTTTAAGATTCCTTTTTTTTCTGCGTCTTGTACAATATGAAGTGCAATTCTATCTTTTGCAGAATGACCAGGGTTAAAAGCCTCGAACTTTGCATAGTAATTGCCAGGTAAATTTTTGGTAATTTTATGTAACTTGATTAGTGGAGTTTCTCCAACCAATTCTAAAATTGAATTTGTAATTCCTTGATTCCTTGTCATTCTATCTTGTTATCGAAAAAAACTTAAGAATTTTGTTTATTCCGATTTCGTTTGCAAAAGTACATTTATTAATGAAATTTGAAAAGTGTTTTGCTACTAATTTATAGGTTTTAACTTGTTTTCTAAACTTAGTAAAAAAGTATAATCTTTTGCAGTTTCTTTTAAGGCATCAAAGCGTCCAGAAGCTCCTCCATGACCAGCTTCCATATTGGTATGCATTAATAAAACGTTATTATCGGTTTTTAATTCACGTAGTTTTGCAACCCATTTTGCAGGCTCCCAATATTGCACTTGAGAATCATGATAACCTGTAGTTACTAGCATATTTGGATACGCCTTTTTTGTTACATTATCATAAGGAGAATATGATTTTATATAATCGTAATATTGTTTATCATTCGGATTTCCCCATTCGTCATATTCTCCTGTTGTTAAAGGAATACTTTCATCAATCATTGTAGAAACCACATCCACAAAAGGGACTGCAGCAATAATACCATTATACAATTCTGGATTTAAATTGATGATTGCTCCCATTAACAAGCCTCCAGCAGAACCACCCATAGCATATAAATGTTTTGGTGATGTATAATTGTTGTCTATTAAAAATTGAGAACAATCTATAAAATCGTAAAATGTATTTTTCTTGTTCAACATTTTACCATCATCATACCAGTCTCTTCCTAAATATTCGCTTCCACGTATGTGTGCTAAAGCATAAACAAAACCTCTATCTAACAAACTTAATCTTGTTGTAGAAAAACTATCTGGAATTGTATATCCATAAGAACCATAAGCATATTGTAACAATGGAGTTTTGCTATTTAACTGAGTATTTTTATGATACACCAAACAAATAGCAATCTTTTTGCCATCTCTGGCTGTTGCCCAAACTCTTTTGCTGATATAGTTTTCTTTATTGAACTTCCCACCCAACACTTCCTGCTCTTTTTTGATGTCTTTTTCTTGTGATTTCATATTAAAATCTATCACAGAATTGGGTGTTGTAAAAGAATTGTAAGCATAACGAATAATATCTGTATCAAAATCTGGGTTTGCATAGACGTTTGCAGAATAGGTTTCTTCATCAAAAGGCAAATAATAATCTTCTAAATTATCCCAACGTTTTATTCTTATTTTACTCAAACCATTATTACGTTCTTCTAAAACCAAATAGTCTTTAAAAATGGAAAAGTCTTCTAATAACGTGTCTTTTCTATGTGGAATTACATCAACCCAATTTTCTTTTAAAGTCTTATGAATTGATGTTTTCATTAACTTAAAGTTGGTTGCATTGTCTTTATTGGTCAACAAATAAAAAGAATCTCCAAAATGCGAAACATTGTATTCTAAATCTCTTTCTCTGGGTTGTAAAATGGTGAATTTTCCTGTTGGATTATCTGCATTTAAAAAACGAGCTTCTGTAGAAACAGTGCTGTAAGAACCAATAATAATATATTTTTTAGATTTTGATTTGGTAACATACGTTCCGAAAGTTTCATCTTTTTCATGAAACACTTCTACATCCTCAGAAGTTGGAGTTCCTAAAACGTGTCTAAATATCTTTTCGCTTCTTAATGTTACTGGGTCTTTTTTAGTGTAAAAAATGGTTTTATTATCATTTGCCCAAACAGAACCACCTGTAGTGTTTTCTATAATGTCTTTATAAATTTCTCCTGTTTCTAAGTTTTTAATTCTTAAAAAATACTGTCTTCTACTTACAGTATCTGTTGCAAAAACAGCTAATTTATTGTCTGGAGAAACGTTTAAACCACCCAATTGATAATAATCGAAATCTTTTGCCATTTCATTTACATCAAACAAAATCTCTTCTGGAGCTTCTAAATTTTCTTTTTTACGGCTATATATTGGGTATTGTTTGCCTATTTCAAAACGAGTAATATAATAATAGCCATTACTTTTGTAAGGCACTGAAGCATCATCTTCTTTAATTCTTCCTTTCATTTCATCAAATAAATTTTCTTGAAAGGCTTTTGTATCTGCAGTTACTGCATCATAATAATCATTTTCTGCTTCTAAATAAGCAACTACTTTTTGAGTTTGTTCATCTTTTATTTCTGATAATTTTTGTTCATCAGACAAACGCATCCAAAAATAATTATCTATTCTAACATCACCATGTTTTTCTAATTTAGTTGGGTTTTTATCAGCAATTGGTGCTTTGGCTGCAATCGTTTTCATCATTTTATTTTTAATGAGCGATTGCAAATGTAAGATTTATAATCATTAGCAAAAGAAATATTTATAACTAGATTCAATTTTCATTTTTACTAGAGAAAGTGTTAATTTTGCATTATAAATAATTTAAAAAAAATTAAAGATTATGTTTGGAGATTTAGGTGGAATGATGGGCAAATTAAAAGAAGCTCAACAAAAAGTAGAAGAAACAAAAACTAGATTAAATTCGGTTTTAGTTGATGAAGTTGCTGCAGATGGGAAATTAAAAATTACATTAACTGCAAATAGAGAAATAAAATCGATTACTATTGATGAAACTTTACTTTCTGATGCAGAAGAACTAGAAGATTATTTAATTATTGCTTTAAACAAAGCTATTACAAAAGCAACAAATATTAATGAAGCAGAAATGGCTGCTGCTGCCAAAAGCGGAATGCCAAACATACCAGGAATGGACATGTTTAAATAATACAATTAAAATTATAAGCAACTCTTTTTGAGTTACTTTTAACATGAAATAAGCAAAGATACTTTTACACTTAAAGTATCTTTGTTGCGTTTTAAAAGTATAAATACATTCATAAAATGAACAAAAAGAAGAAATCTATTGGTAAAAAAATCCTAAAATGGTTTTCTATCACGCTTCTAACCTTACTTATTGCATTAATTGCTATTCCTTATTTTTTTAAGGATAAAATTGTTGAAATGGTAACCAATACCATTAACAATAATATAAATGCAACTGTAACTTTTACTGATAGTGATTTAAGTTTATTAAAACATTTTCCGTTAGCAAGTTTAACTGTAAATAATGTTGCTGTAGCTAATAAAGCACCTTTTGTTGGCGATACTTTGTTCCGTTCAGAAAAATTAAGTTTAGATATGAAAATAACTGAACTTTTTAAAAAACCCAATGAAACTATCGAAATTAAAAGCATCAATTCTGAAAACGGAGCCATAAACATCATTTTTAATAAAGAAGGCAAAGGAAATTTTGACATTGCAAAAGAAAACAAAGAAGCAACAAAACCAACATCAGAAAGTTCTTTTTCTTTTAATATTAATGAATATGAATTGGCAAATATCAATTTTAATTATCTAGATAAAGCTACTAAAACAAAATTAAAAATTGATAGTATTTATCATTCAGGAAAAGGAAATTTTGAAAAAGATATATTTAATTTAGATACAAAATCTACTGGTTTTTTATCCTTTAATTTAGATAAAACCAATTTTTTAAATGATGTAAAAATTTCTTTAGATGCTATTTTAGAAATCGACCTAAAAAACTCAAAATATACCTTTAAAGAAAACACAGGTTATGTAAATCAATTGCCTTTAGAATTTGATGGTTTTATTCAGTTGATAGATGAAACCCAATTGTATGATATTCGTTTTAAAACACCAACTTCTTCCTTTAAAAATGCGTTGGCTTTGTTGCCAAAACAATATTCTGGAAATTTAAAAACGATTAAAACAGAAGGTAATTTTGACTTAAATGGTGTTGTAAAAGGAACGTTGTCAGAAACAACAATTCCAACTTTTGACATTAATTTATCATCAAAAAACGCATTGTTTAAATATGCAGATTTGCCAAAAGCTGTAAAAAATATAAATATCAACTCTAAAATTATTAATACAACTGGCTTTACAAAAGATACTTATGTAGCTGTAAATCAGTTAAATTTTAAAATAGATGAAGATGTTTTTTCTGCAAACGGAAATATTAAAAACCTTACTACAAACCCAAGAATAAACCTAACAGCAAAAGGAACTATTAATTTAGCAAATATTGGAAAAGTATATCCTGCTCCATTAAAAAAAGAATTAGCAGGAATTTTAAAAGCAGATGTAACCACAAATTTTGATATGAATTCTGTTGATAAAGGAAATTATAACAACATTAAAAATGCTGGAGAAATTACAGTTCAAGATTTTAAATACGAAGGAAAAGATGTTGCAAATCCTTTTTACATTCATAAAACAGGAATTTCATTTAACACCAACTCAATTAAGTTAAATGAGTTTGATGCCAAAACAGGAACATCAGATTTATCTATGAAAGGAAATTTAGATAACTTTTATGGTTTTATTTTTAAAGATGAAGTTTTAAAAGGGAATTTTAACGTAAACTCTAATAATTTAAAAATTGCAGACTTTCTAAGTGAAACAAATACGACTGATGATAAAAAACCAGCTTCGACATTAAAAATTCCTGCTTTTTTAGACATAAAACTTTCTGCAAATGCTAAAAACGTAGTGTATGACAACATAAATCTTACCAATGTTACTGGAGATTTACTTATTTACGATGAAACTATAGATTTAAAAAACCTAAAAACAGAGGTTTTTGGTGGTAATATAGGTTTTAGTGGAAATGTTTCTACTAAAAACGAAACCTCTAAGTTTAACATGAATTTAGATTTAAAAGAACTAAATGTAGCAGATTCTTTTGGGAATTTAGAAATGCTAAAAGCCATTGCTCCTATTGCAAAAACAATTCAGGGTAAAATAAATTCTAAGATTAATGTTTCTGGGAATTTAGACAAAAATATGAGCCCAAATTTAAATACAATTACAGGCGATTTATTTGGAAAACTATTAAATCCAAAATTAAATGGAAGCAACTCTAAAGTATTGTCTTTGCTTAAAGAAAAAGTAAATTTTATAGATTTAGATAAATTAAATTTAGATGGTATCAATGCTTTTTTCTCTTTTAAAAATGGGCAAGTTAATGTAAAACCAATTCCTTTAAAATACAAAGATGTTGGTATCGAAATTTCTGGAAGTCACAATTTTAACAATACAATTAATTATGATATTATTTTTGATGTGCCTGTAAAATATCTAGGTACAGAAGTAACGAATATCATTGCAAAATTAGCTGCAAAAGATGCTGCCGATTTTAAAAGCATTCCTGTAAAAGGAAATTTAACTGGTAGTTTTGGTAGCCCTAATTTTTCTACAAACATCAAAGGAGCCACTTCTGATTTAATGAAATCTTTGGTAGAAAGACAAAAACAAAGTTTAATAGATAAAGGAAAAGATAAACTGAAAGATTTGATAGGTGTCAAAAAAGATTCAACTAAAAAAGAAGGTACTAAAGACAAGATTAAAAATGTTTTAGGTGGTCTTTTTGGTAAGAAGAAAAAAGATACAGCAAAGAAGAAAAACTAATTTAAAATTTTGCCACAAATTCACGAATAATCTATCTCATAAAATGATATTCATGAATTTGTGGCTAATTAATATAATCTAACTACAATGCCCCTAAAGTAGCAACAATAAGCAACAAAATATAAAGTGAGATTGTAATAATTGTAAAAACTCCAATAAATTTATAGTGCGATTTTAACATCTCAAAAGCATTTGCTAAAGTTTCATCATTTTTAGTTTGCAATGCTTTTTTCATTTTATTAGAAAATTGCATTAAATAATACACAGGAAAAAAGTAAATAACTGCTAAAATTAAATACGTTATTGTAACTGTCATTCCAATGCCACTTGGTAAAGGTTGTGGATAAGACATTTGCAAAATATCTACAAAACTACTTGCAAAAGCTGCAAAAATTAAAATAAAGAAAATACCAATAAAACCTAAAATTGATAAAAAGAAAGACCATTTTGCAGTTTCTCTTAAAAAACGTTTAGATGCACTGTTTAAAGTTAATTGTTCTAATTGGGTAATTGGGTTATTCATAATAATTTTAGTTTTTTGGTTTTATAAAAATCAAAAGTAAAAAAAAAGTAGCTATAAATTCATCAATTTTAAATTGTGATTTTATAGCTAATATTTTATAACTGTTATTACTATACTTTAACTGAACTTAATTCAATTAAAAACAGCAATATTTTATTAAAAATCAGAAATTGTTTTCTTAATAATAGAAATACAATCCATTAATTGTTCTTCATTCATTACCAAAGGTGGTGCAAAACGTATAATATTTCCATGAGTAGGTTTTGCTAGTAAACCATTGTCTCTAAGTTTTATACAAATATCCCAAGCAGTAGAACTCTCTTCAGAATCGTTAATTAAAATAGCATTTAACAATCCTTTTCCTCTAACAGATTTTACCAAATCGTTCTCTTTAGCAAATGCTGATAATTCTGCTCTAAATATTTCTCCTAATTTATCGGCATTTATAGCTAATTTTTCTTCTGCAACAACTTTTAAAGCTGCAATTGCAACTGCAGCAGCTATTGGATTTCCTCCAAAAGTAGAACCATGATTTCCTGGTCTTATTACATTCATAACATTATTATTTGCTAACACTGCAGAAACAGGATAAGCTCCACCAGAAAGTGCTTTTCCAAGAATTAAAATATCTGGCTTTACTTCTGGAGTTCCAGAACAATTTTTCTCTGGACAAGAACAATTTCCACAAGTAGCTAACAAACGACCTGTTCTTGCAATTCCTGTTTGCACTTCATCAGCAATAAATAAAACATTATGGTCTTCACACATTTTTTTAGCTGCAGCTAAATATCCTTCAGAAGGCACGTAAACTCCAGCTTCACCCTGAATTGGTTCTACCAAAAATGCAGCAATATTATTACTACTTTCTAACGCTTCTTGTAATTCCTGCAAATTATCGTATTCAATTTTTAAGAAACCTTTTGTATAAGGTCCAAAGTTTTTACGAGCAACAGGATCATTAGAAAAAGAAATTATAGTGGTTGTTCTTCCGTGAAAATTGTTTTCACAAACAATAATTTCGGCTTTGTTCTCATCAATTCCTTTTACTTCATACGCCCATTTTCTTGCTAGTTTTAAAGCAGTTTCTACAGCTTCTGCACCAGTATTCATTGGTAAAAGCTTATCAAAACCAAAGAGTTCTGTGGCAAATTTCTCATATTTACCTAACATATCGTTATAAAAAGCACGAGAAGTTAAGGTTAATTTTTTTGCCTGATTTACCATTGCATCTACAATTTTTGGATGGCAATGACCTTGATTTACAGCAGAATATGCTGATAAGAAATCGTAATATTTCTTACCTTCTGCATCCCAAACATACACACCTTCTCCTCTACTCAAAACCACTGGAAGTGGGTGGTAATTGTGTGCTCCATACTTGTCTTCTAATTCAATCGCTTGTTGCGAACTTAATTTGTCTAAAACAGTCATTTTTTATTGTTTTAAATTAAATAATAACCATTCCTGTTCTACCTTTATCCTTCTGATGAGTATCAGAAATTCAGCGTGGGAAAGAAATCATCCCCGAAGTTGAACAAAAATAGCAAAATTTATTAACTAACAAAAAATTCTATTTTAAACTATTTTGATGAAGCAGATGAGATTAATAATTCTAAACGTTTCATCTCTCTTAACAATGCTTTTTTGTCCATTTGCATCCAAGCAAAAATCTTTAACATACTTACCCCTAACAAAAAAATTAACGTTCCTGTGGCCCATTTTATCATTTCTTTTGTTTCTTCTGCATTAAAAAACTGAATGATACAATAAATAAAAAGTCCAAAAAACACGAGTGTCATAAAATTCATTAAAATCATAATCCATTTATTTTTGCCTTTAAATAAGCCAAAAATCATTTGAAAAACATTCTGTTCATCTAAATCTTCATAAAACTTAGACTCTTCTTTTGTTAACGTTTCTTTAATCAACTTGTCTATTTCTTCTATATTATCTTTCATAATTTGTTCTTTATATTTTTTTTTAATTTTTCTCTTGCGTGAAATAATCTTGATTTAGTAGTACCCACAGAAATATTTAAAACTTTACTTATTTCTTTTAAACTATAATTTTCTCTATAAAATAATCGAATTACCATTTGGTGTTCTACAGATAGTTTTTTAATTGCTTGTAAAAGTTTTGTTATTATTTTTAAGTTATCATCAACTCCAGAAAACGAATCTTCTTTTTCACTTTCATTAAAATAATTCATCAATTTATTTTGTTCTCTGTTTTTGGTTCTCATCCAATCAATAGCCTTTCTGTTTACAATACTAATAGCCCAACTTTTAAACTTATCAGGCTCTTTTAGTGTTTTTAGTTGATAAATAATTACAGTCCAACTTTCTTGAGCAATATCTTTGGCTACATCTGCATCCTTTACAATCCAAAATGCCAAATTACAGAATTTTAAATGCCATCTTTTTACCAAATAATTTAAAGCATTTGTATCTCCTTTTTGATATTTTTCAATCAAAACTGCATCCGATAAATTGTTGGTTTTATTCATAATCGATTACACAACATAGACGTGTAAAATTTGAAAAGGTTCAAATTATTTTGCTTCCTGTTTTTACAGGAATGATATTTTCAAATAAAATCCATGTCGAAAGCGTTTAAAAACTATTTTCGATTAAAGATAAATTAAATATAATTCATTGTGCATTTTGATAATATTCGTCACTTCAAGTTGATTTTTTTTGAATGGAAATGAGAAAAATTTGTATCAAAAAGTAGAATTTTATCTATAAAAAGTTCTCGATACATTTTTTTTACTCAAAATGTAATAGGTAAATCATAATAACTCATTCAAAAACTTTTACTTTTCTTCCAATTTCAAACTTCCAACTCCCAACTTCAAACTTCCTTCCTCAAACTTCCACCTTCACTCTTTTTTGACTAATTTTGTAATCCAATAAATTTAGAGAATGCCACGTAGAGAACGAAATAAATTTGTAAAAAAGAATCAAGTTTTAGAATTAAAAATCGAAGATTATGCTTTTGGCGGAAAAGGAATTGCAAGAATTCATTCTGAAGAAGGTAGTTTTGTTGTTTTTGTGCCAAATACGTTGCCTGGACAATTGGTAAAAGCACAAATAAGCAAATCAAGCAAAAAATACGCAGAAGCAAAGTTGATTGATGTTTTACAACCTTCTAAAGAAGAAGTCGAAGTTCCATATCAAGATATTCCTGGAGCACCTTACATTCAATTGCCTATAGATTTACAACATCAATATAAAAAAGAAAGTACGCTTTCACTGTTTAAAAGAATAGGAAAAGTAGAAAATATCGAAAATTTATTTGATGAGTTTGTGACTTCGCCTAACGTGTTTCATTACAGAAATAAAATGGAGTATGGCTTTTCTGCCATTGGTTATGATCGAATAAATAAAACAGACAAAGACGAATTTACACTTGGTTTTAAAAGACGTGGAGTTTGGTGGATGGGAGATAATTTGGAGAAAGATTCTGGTTTGTTTGACAAGCAACTAGAAGACAACCTAAAAAACATTAGACAATATTGTATAGAAACTGGTTTGGCTCCTTGGCATGGCCCTAAAAAAGAAGGTTTCTTTAGATATTTTGTAGTTAGAAAATCTTTTAAAACTGATGAGTTACTTTGTAATTTAGTAACAACTTCTCCAGATTTGGATAAGTTCGATTTAAACAAGTTTGCCAACTTCTTAAAAGATATTTTTGGAGATCGTTTAGCAGGTTTATTGCATACCATAAATGATGAAACTGGCGATAGAACCATCGCAACTTCTGGCAGTTTACAACTCGTTTACGGAAAAGATAAAATTGTTGAAGAATTGCTCGGCTTGAATTTTGAAATCAGTATGAAAAGCTTTTTTCAAACCAATCCAAAATGTGCAGAAAAATTGTACAATAAAGTTGTAGAATATGTCTTGGAAGACAAAACAAAAGTAGACAATACTGTAGTTATGGATTTGTTTTGTGGAACAGGAACCATTGGGCAAATAGTTGCTTCTAAAAGTGATAACGCAAAAATAGTAGGTGTAGATATTGTTGCTTCAGCTATTGCAGATGCTAAAAAGAATGCCAAAAGAAATAATATTGAAGGATTAAAATTCTTCGCTGCAGATGTTGGAAAATTTTTACAACAAAATCCTGAATATCAAAATAAAATAAAAACGATTATTTTAGATCCTGCAAGAGCAGGAATTGCACCTAAAACATTGCAAAAAATCATCAACTTAAATGCAGATAGAATGGTGTATGTTTCTTGTAATCCTGCAACACAAGCAAGAGATACAGAATTATTAGCAGAGGCTGGTTACCAAATGAAGAAAATTAGTTTGGTAGATCAGTTTCCACATACAAGTCATATAGAAACTGTGGTTTTGTTTGAAAAATAATTTTATCCATATTTGCTAAATATGGATAAAAATTATATATTTATTTTTTAAAAAAGCAAATATGAATATTAGTTTTACAAAACAACAAGAAGAATACATATCTACTCAAGTAAAATCTGGAGATTATCAAAATAATAGTGAAGTTATTAGAGATGCATTACGTCTTCATATTATTTATAGGAATAAAGTTATAAATGACCTTAAAACCGAAATTGAAAAAGGGCTTGAGAGTGGAATAAGTAAACGTTCAGTTCAGGATATTATAGAATCTAAGCGTACTAAATAAGTATGATTAGTGTCAATAGGTATGAATTAACTAATGAAGCAGATACAGATTTAGAAAATATATTTGATTATACAGTAAAAAGATATAGCCAAGACCAAGCAATCCTATATCTTTCAAGTATCGAAAATGTGTTTTTCCAATTATGTAAACAGCCAAATTTAGGTAGATTAAGAAATGACATTAAAGAAAATATCTTTAGTTTACCTATTGAAAAACACATTATCTTTTATAAAATTGATTCTGATAAATTAATTATTATTAGAGTGTTACATAGCAGTAGAGATATGCCTAATCATTTTAAAAATAAATAAAAATAATTTTAGACTTTTCAAGGACAGGAATTTTGCTAAAAACATTGCAAAAAATCATCAACTTAAATGCAGATAGAATGGTGTATGTTTCTTGTAATCCTGCAACACAAGCAAGAAATACAGAATTATTAGCAGAGGCTGGTTACCAAATGAAGAAAATTAGTTTGGTAGATCAGTTTCCACATACATGCCATATATAAACTGTGGTTTTGTTTGAAAAGAGTTAAAATTATTCTTAATTTCTAATGATTTTGATATTATTTAATAGAATGATTATATATTGGTCCTAATTAAAATAAATTATGAAAAAACTTACAGATTTCGAGATAAATAAAAAACTAGAAAACCTATTAGATTGGGAGTATTATGACAATGCTTTACACACAGATTTCGAGTTCGATAATTTTAAAGATTGTATGTCTGCCATGAACAGAATTGCTTTTGAGTGTGAGGCTTTAAATCATCATCCAGAATGGACAAATGTTTACAATACTTTAGAAATTACATTAACTACGCATGATGCAGATGGTGTTACAGAATTAGATTTTAAATTGGCGACAGCTATTAATAAAATTGTAGAAGTTGAAGAAGAAGAATAATTTAAGAAAATTTGTATTTCTTTTTGGGTTTCTTTTGTTGTTAAACAGCGCTTGCGAAAAAGATGATTTTTGTTTGCAAAATCCTGTTACTCCAAAATTGGTTATTACTTTTTTTGATAGCACAAACAGAAACACCCCAAAAGCCGTAAGTCGATTGTCTGTAACAGCAGAAAACAAGACAGAAAGTTTAATTACCAATCAATCTTTAGATAGCATTGCAATTCCTTTAAATACCATAGCTACAGAAACTGTGTACACATTTAAAAAGAATGAGGTAGATGATAACCAAGTTAATGATGAATTTGCTAAACTTACTATACAGTATACACCACAAAACGATTTTGTTTCTAGATCTTGTGGTTTTAGAGTCATTTTTAATAATGTATCATTTTCTAAAGACAATGGTTGGATTCAAGATTTTACATCAACAATAACCACAATAGACAATCAAAATGAAACACATATACAAATTTTTCATTAGCATTTGTCTTTGTTTTGTTTTTGTTGATACATTTTCACAAGAGCAAAAAAAAGACACCATATTAAACACTAAAAAAGATACAATTATTTATAAATCTGCTTACGGATTTCGTTTAGGTGTAGACATTAGTAAACCCATAAAATCTCAGTTTGATGGTTCTTATAATGGTTTTGAAATTGTAGGAGATTATCGTCTTTCTAAAAGCTGGTATGCTGCTGTAGAGTTAGGTTTTGAAGAAGAAACTTCGCAAGAAGATTTTACAAACTCTACATCAAAAGGAAATTATATTCGCCTAGGTTTTAATTACAATGCTTACAAAAATTGGTTAGACATGAATAACGAAATTTTTCTAGGATATCGTTATGGATTTAGCATTTTTGAACAAACACTAAATAGCTACACCCCAAATGTAGTTTCTGGGCAAACCAATTCTAAACCCTATTTTCCTGCAAATATAATTACAACCCCAATAACTACAACTGGTTTAAACGCACATTGGTCTGAATTGGTTATTGGTTTTAGAACAGAAACGTTTAAAAACTTTTTCATCACCTTTAGTGGCTCTTATAAAATTATGATGAGTGTAAAAGACCCAGATAACTTTAAATCTTTATTTGCTCCTGGGTTTAATAGAATTTTTGAAAGCGGAACTGGTTTTGGATTTAATTATACACTCACCTACTTAATTCCTTTTAAAAAGAAATAAAACTTAGTTTTACTGATTTTTTTAGTAACTTTATCAACCATTTTTATAAAATCAATCATTATGAATAAAATTCCAAGTGTAAACTTAGCAGACTTTTTGTCTGATGATAAAAGTCGAAAACAAAAGTTTATAGATGAAATTGGTCATGCTTATGAAAACATCGGTTTTGTAGCATTAAAAGGGCATTTTTTAGACGATCAATTAGTAGATGATTTATATGCAGAAATCAAAAACTTTTTTGACTTACCTGTTCAAACAAAAGAAAAGTACGAAATACCAGGAATTGGTGGTCAACGTGGTTATGTTTCTTTCGGAAAAGAATCTGCAAAAGGCAAAAAAGAAGGAGATTTAAAAGAGTTTTGGCATTTTGGACAATATGTAGATAAAGATTCTAAATATGCCAATGAATACCCAGATAATGTAATTGTAGAAGAGTTACCAAAATTTAACGAAGTTGGTAAAAAAACCTACCAAATGTTAGAAAAGACAGCCAAGTATGTGTTGCGTTCTTTAGCATTACATCTAGGTTTAGAAGAAACTTATTTTGATGAATATATTAAAAACGGAAACAGTATTTTACGCCCAATTCATTACCCACCAATACAAACAGAACCAAAAGGTGCAGAAAGAGCTGCTGCACATGGAGACATTAATTTAATTACTTTATTAATGGGTGCTCAAGGTAAAGGTTTGCAGGTTCAAAACCATAAAGGAGAATGGATAGATGCCATGGCTGAACCAGATGAATTAATGATAAATGTAGGAGATATGTTATCACGTCACAGTAATAACAAACTTAAATCTACCATTCATAGAGTTGTAAATCCGCCAAAAGAAATGTGGGGAACTTCTCGTTATTCCATTCCGTTTTTTATGCACCCTGTTTCTGATATGAAACTAAATGTTTTAGAAAATTGTATTGATAAAAACAACCCAAAACAGTTTGAAGATATTACAGCAGGAGAGTTTTTAGATGAACGTTTAAGAGAATTAGGATTAAAAAAATAGTAGGCAGTTTTTAAGTAGTAGTTTGCAGTAATTTGCAGACTGAAAACTGAAAACTGAAAATTGCCAACTGAAGACTTAAAATATGGATTTAAAAGATCAGCTAAAAAATTTATTTCCAGATCACCAAGAAACCCCAGAACCAATTCAAGAAAAATCGAATGTATGGTTACAAGATGATCCTATTATTTGCAAATACGAAAAACGAAAAGGAAAACCAATAACTATTTTAGAAGGATATACAGGTGCAACTACCGACTTTAAAATATTGGCTAAAGAAATAAAAAAGAAACTTTCTGTTGGAGGGAGTTTTAAAGATGATAAAATCATTATTCAAGGCGATTACAGAGATGAAATAATGACAATGCTAAAAGAAAAAGGATTCAAAGTAAAACGTGTTGGTGGTTAGTTAAAAAAAGTTTTTCAAGTTTTAACTCGAATTTCAATTTAAATTGTCATTCCTGCAAAAGCAAAAATCTAAACAATCACACAATAAAAAAACGCAAAAAACGTTGTTCTTAAATTATGAATGCTTCAATATTACACATTACCAATGGAGATAGTACAACTAACTATCTTAAAAAGCTCAAATTTTCTGGAGATTTTATTACATGGAGAGAGATGTTGTGTGAAGGTAAAACCACAACAGAAGTAGGTAGTGAAACATTTTGGAAAAACAGATTTCAATTTTTTACATCATCCTATAAAGTAAGCAAAAAAAAGTTTATAGATTTAACTGTAAAAGAATACAGAAATCTTTGCAATAAAAAAGAAAGCAAAGAAATTGTACTTTGGTTTGAGTATGATTTGTTTTGTCAAATAAATATGTTAGCTGTAATTAGCTGGTTAAAAAAACATAGAAAAGGATATCACATTTCTTTGGTTTGTTCTGGCAAAATTAAAGGTACTAAAAAACTAAAAGGTTTAGGAGAATTGACCGAAAATCAAGTTCGCCAACATTATAAAGATAGAATAGACTTAACACAAGATGATATAGAATATGCAGATTATATTTGGCAATTGTATTGTTCTGAGTCTCCTTTGCGATTAGAAACCGTTTATAAATTCAATCCAATGTCACCTTTTCAGTATTTAGCATCTGCAATCGAAGCTCATTTATTACGTTTTCCTTCAATTGAAAATGGTTTGAATAAAATTGAAAATACTATTTTAGAAACCGCAAATCTGTATGAATTATCCTCTAAAAATCAATTAATTGGTAAATTATTGCAAACCCAAGAAACTTATGGTTTTGGTGATTTACAATATGAACGTAAAGTAAATCAACTCCAAAAATTATTTACCTCTTTCAAACCTGTTAAATTATCTAGAAAAGGAAAGAAAATTTTAGAAAACGAAATGAATTTTTATCGTGAAATACGCAATGAAAATTCGTATCTTGGTGGAGCAAAAAAATATAGTTTTTTATTTAATAATCAATCTCAAAAACTATTACAAATTACTTCTTAAATGTCTATAAAACAATCTGAACTCATCTTAAATCCTGATGGTAGTATTTATCACCTTAATTTAAGACCAGAGCATATTGCCAACGATATTATTTTTGTTGGCGACCAAGATAGAGTGGATAAAATTACCAAACACTTTGATTCTATTGAGTTTACCACTCAAAAAAGAGAATTTAAAACCACTACTGGAGTTTATAAAAACAAACGAATTTCTGTAATGTCTACTGGTATTGGGCCAGATAATATTGACATTGTAATGAACGAGTTAGATGCTTTAGTAAACATCGATCTAAATACAAGAAAACCAAAAGAAAAGCTAACTTCTTTAAATATTGTAAGAATAGGAACTTCTGGTTCTTTACAATCAGATATTCCTGTAGACTCTTTTGTAATTAGTTCTCATGGATTGGATTTAAATGGGATGCTACATTCTTATCAAATTGATAAAATTTCTAATGTGGATATTGAAAATGCGTTTGTAAAACACACCCATTGGAGTAGCAAAAAAGCGCATCCTATTGTAGTAGAAAATAGTATACAGTTAGAAAATAAGTTAAAGTCTCTTAAAACATTTCAAGGAATTACTGCAACTGCTGGTGGCTTTTATGGTCCACAAGGAAGAATTTTACGTTTGGCTTTGCAGGACAATGAATTAAACCACAAAATTGATAGTTTTAATTTTAAAGACCATAGAATTACCAATTTAGAAATGGAAACTTCTGCCATTTATGGTTTATCAAAATTATTAGGTCACAAAGCATGTTCTATCAATGCAATTATAGCAAACAGAGCTAATGGTACTTTTAGTAAAAACCCAGGTAAAGTTGTGGCAGATTTAATAGAATATACATTAGACAAATTAATAGCTTAAATGACTCATTTAAAAGTGGGTGGTGTTCCAGAACACTTCAATTATCCTTGGTACATCACTTTAAAAAATAAAGAATACAACAAACACAACATAAATTTACGTTGGCAAGATTTTCCTGGAGGAACAGGACAAATGTGTAAAGCCTTAAGAAACGGAACTGTTGATATTGCCATTGTTTTAACAGAAGGAATCATCAAAGATATTGCTGCTGGAAATCCCTCTAAAATTGTCCAAACCTATGTAAAAACACCCTTAATTTGGGGTATTCACGTAAGTACTAAATCAACATTCAAAAAAATTGAAGATTTAGAACACGCAACAATAGCCATTAGTAGGTTTGGTTCTGGTTCGCATTTAATGGCAATTGTAAATGCGTATAACCAAGGTTGGGATATATCAAAACTAAAATTTAAAGTGATTGGCAATTTACAAGGAGGAATAGACGCACTAACAAATGGTGAAGCAGATTATTTTATGTGGGAACATTTTACTACTAAACCTCTGGTTGATGATGGTACTTTTAGGAGAATTGACAACTGTCCTACTCCTTGGCCTTGTTTTGTTGTAGCTGTTAGAAATGAAGTTTTAGAAAATAATTTTGACGAAGTAAAAAAAGTTTTAGACATTATTAATAAGGAAACTAAAGACTTTAAAAACATAAAAAATATTGATAAAACACTCGCCAAAAGATATGAGCAGCAAATAGAAGACATTCAAAAATGGTTAAAAATCACAGAATGGAATGATGGAAAACCAATTACTAAGAATTTAATTACTCGCATTCAAAATAAAATGGTGCAATTTAACGTTATAGAAGAGAAGAAAAACTCAGGAATGTTCATAAAAAATATGTACATTTAACCCATAAAACCCTTAAAAAATGAAAAAAGTAGTATTTATTGCAATTTGTGTTTTAGGAATCATTTGTTTTTCTTCTTGTAGAAGCACGTCTCAATCTTGTGGCTTGGCAGACAATTCAACAACTATTCAAACAACATTAACACAAGTAGATTTATCTTAAATCTATTTGTTTCTTAATTTCAAATTCAATGAATCCGCTTTTTGGCGGATTTTTTTTGAAGCTATTTCCTGCTTTCACCACTCGCTGTTTCGTTCCTCAACGAGCTCAAACAAATGGCTCAATCAGGGCTAAACAATCTGCCAACATTAGTCTTTATTACCAGTCAATTTCTTTTTTATGAATCGATTTTAAAAAAGCATTGGTTTTAGAAAAATGTTTGTTTCCAAACCAATATCCTCTATTTGCGCTTAATGGAGATGGATGTCCAGACTCTAAAATATGATGTTTTTTCTTATCAATTAGTTTCGATTTCTTTTTTGCAAAACCACCCCAAAGTAAAAAAACAACATCTTTTTTATGTTCAGAAATTTGTTTAATAACAGCATCTGTAAACGTTTCCCATCCTTTTTTTTGATGACTTCCAGCTTCGTGAGCTCTTACAGTTAAAGTTGCATTCAACAATAAAACACCTTGTTTTGCCCATTTTTCTAAATTCCCACTTTGTGGATAAGGAATATTTAAATCTGTAGAAATTTCTTTAAAAATATTAATTAATGAAGGTGGATGCGCAATTCCATCTTTTACAGAAAAACACAAACCATTGGCTTGATTTGGTCCATGATAAGGATCTTGACCAATGATAACCACTTTTAAATCTTCTAAAGCACAGAAATCGAAGGCAGCAAAAATAGCTGAACCTTTTGGATAACAAATATGATTTTGATATTCTGACTTTACAAAACTTGTTAATTCTTTAAAATAGGTTTTGTCAAATTCTTGTTGTAAAATATTTTTCCAACTATCCGCAATTTTTACATTCATTGTTTCTTATTTTTGTTGATGATTTTAGACCTCAGAGGTTTTAAAAACCTCTGAGGTCTATTTAAAACAAAATTACAATTTTGGATACTAATATTTCTGATAAAACTTTACAAGATTTAGAATTTTCAACGGTTTTACAACATGTTGCAGAATACTGTATCTCTAGTTTAGGAAAGGAAAATGTTTTTGAAATTCAACCCATTAAAAATAAAAAAAATCTATTCAAAGAATTGCATTTGGTAGATGAATATTTATCTTCTTTTGAAAGCGAAAACAGAGTACCAAATCACGGATTTGACAATATAACAGAAAGTGTAAAACGTTTGGCAATTGAAAATAGCTTTATAGAAACAGATGCTTTTCTAAAAATAGCAACAACTTCACTCACTGTAAATGAACTCATTAAGTTCTTTAAAAAATTTAAAGTTCAATTCCCTACTTTTTTTGAACTTTCTCAACAAATAGAATTTACCACTTTTATTGATGATGAAATAAAAAAAATAATTGATATTTCTGGTGAAGTAAAAAATAATGCCTCACCAATTTTAAAACAAATAAGAAGAGACATTAACAATGTTCGTGGTAAAATTGGCGCGAGTTTTTCATCTGCATTGTCAAAAGCAATTGCTGCTGGTTATTTAGATGATATAAAAGAAACTGTTGTAGATAATCAACGTGTTTTGGCTGTTTCTGCTATGCACAGAAAAAAAGTTGCTGGTAGTTTGTTAGGTTCTTCAAAATCTGGAAACATCGTTTATATTGCGCCTCAAGCCACACTTTCTTATGCAAGAGAATATCAAAATTTAATTTATGATGAAAAACAAGAAGTTGTAAAAATATTAAGAGATTTATCTACAACTATTCGTCCTTTAGTATCACTTTTAGAAGAATATTTAGCTTTTTTAATTCATATAGATGTAGTTGGTGCAAAAGCAAAATATGCACAAGAAATGAATGCCATTTTGCCAAAAATAACAAGAGAAAAGAAAATCTTTTTTAAAAACGCGTATCATCCTATTTTATGGAGAAAAAATAAAGAACAAAAAACAACAACCGTTTCTCAAACAATTACTTTAAACGAGAAACAACAAATTATTGTGATTTCTGGGCCAAATGCTGGTGGAAAAAGTATCACTTTAAAAACCATTGGTTTATTGCAAATAATGTTACAAAGCGGAATTTTAATTCCTGTAGATGAGCGCAGTCAAACTTATATTTTTGATACTGTTTTAACAGATATTGGAGACAACCAATCTATTGAAAATCAATTAAGCACTTACAGTTATCGTTTAAAAAATATGCGCTACTTTTTACGCAAGTGTAATGAAAATACACTTTTTTTAATTGATGAGTTTGGTACTGGTTCTGACCCTGAATTAGGTGGAGCTTTGGCAGAAATTTTTTTAGAAGAATTTTACCACAAAAAAGCATTCGGAATTATTACCACCCACTACTCTAACTTAAAAGTTTTAGCTAACGAATTAGAGAACGTAACCAATGCAAATATGCAATTTGATGAGCGTTCTTTAGAGCCTTTGTATAAATTATTTGTAGGACAAGCAGGAAGCTCTTTTACGTTTGAAGTTGCTCAGAAAAACGGTATTCCCTTTAGTTTAATCAACAAAGCAAAAAAACGAGTTGAAACCGAAAAAGTACGTTTAGATAAAACGATTTCTAAGTTGCAAAAAGAACGTAATCGATTGCAGAAAAACTCTGATAATTTAGAAAAACAACAGTCTAAAGGACAAGAACATTTAGATAATTTACAAGAAAAAGAACAACGTATTCAAGATAAATTGGCTGGTTTCCAAGAATTGTATGACCAAAATCAAAAAATGCTTTCTTTAGGTAGAAAAACTAATGAACTTTTAAATAAATACTTTCAAACCAACAATAAAAAAGAATTAACTACAAATTTTAACAAGTGGGTTGCAGACGAAAAAGTAAAACATGTTAAAAAGAATCCTGTAAAACCTAAAACAAAAGCTCAAAAACAAAAGGCAAAAGTCGCCATAAAAAAACAACAGGAAATTATTAAAAAAGTTGAGAAAGAAGTTTTAGAAAAAGTTGTTGAAGTACGAAAAGAAAAGAAAATAGAGGCTGCAAAAATTGCCAAAGAAAAATCGGAATACATTTATAAACTCAATGACAGAGTTAGAATTATAGACTCTAATTCTGTAGGAACCATTGATAAAATAGAAAAAAACAAGATTACCATTAACTACGGAATTTTTACTACAAAAACCTCTATAGACAAAATAGAATTGGTCGAAAAAGCGAAGAAATAGATTTTTTACTGATTTTTATAGCAATATTGTTAATTATATTTTTATTAAATTAGCTTGCTATTTGTTATGAAATCAATTACACTTTTACCAGACTATCATCGTGACTCTAAAGTCATTAAAATTCAATTTACATTTGACAGTGAAATAAAAAGTCATCTAAAATTATTCTCTGAAATAAAATGGAGCAATAATTTAAGGTCTTACTATATAAAAGATTGTAAAGAAAATAAGACTAATTTGTACAATCACTTAAGATTAAAAAAATGGGTTGTAAATTATGATGAGATAAAAGCCAATTCGTACATTAAAATAACAAAAAAGAAATTAGTTTTACCGATTTTAACTGATAATTTAAAGTTAGAGATTTTAAAATATAAAAGATGGTTGCAACAAAAAAGATTAAGTGAAAACACTGTAAATTCCTATATAGAAGTTACTGCTTTTTTTTTAAGATATAGTATTTTAAAAAAAACTTCTGAATATTCTGTAAAGCTAATAGAACAATTTAATTATGACTTTATTTTTAGAGGACAGAAATCTATTTCTTATCAAAACCAATGCATTAACGGAATTAAAAAATATCTACTATATAAAGGTATAGAAGTTGATGTATTAAATATTGAAAGACCCAAAAAAGAAAAGCAGTTACCTGCAGTTTTAAGTGTTTCTGAGGTTAAAAAGATTTTTAACAGCATTAAAAACCTTAAGCATAAAACACTCTTAATTCTCCTTTATTCTGGTGGATTGCGTATAGGTGAAGCTCTAAATTTAAAAATTAAGGATATTGATAGTGAAAGAATGCTGATTCATATTAAACAAGCAAAAGGTAAAAAAGATAGATATACTTTATTATCACAATCATTTCTTAAAATATTAAGAGAATATTACCTTGCCTATAAACCGAAAAACTTTTTGTTTGAAGGAAAAAATAGAGAAAAATATAGTAACGCAAGTGCTCAAGCTGCTTTAAGAAAAGCAATTAGACAATGTAAAATAACTAAAAAAATTACTTTACACACATTAAGACATAGTTTTGCCACACATCTTTTAGAGAATGGAACAGATATTAGATATATTCAAGAATTGCTAGGACATAGTAGTCCTAAAACCACTATGATTTATACGCATGTATCACAAACAAACCTTAGAAATATTAAAAACCCTTTTGACGAATTATAAAAAAGAACTATATTTAAATAATTAAATTATAAAAATATAAAACATCAGCATATCATACCTAAAACAGCAACTATATTGATAGTTTTATTGTATATAATTAAGTTAGCAACAAGTTAACCAGACCAACGAAAACCATGCTAACTTTAACGTTCTTTAATATTTAAGAAAGGAAAAATGAAAAGCTGATTTGTGAAAAACAACTCGGAATTTCACTCAAGCGGAATTGAAAAATGTTGCGGAGTATTACGCTGAATTTCGGCTTGCCTAAAGTCAGTGTTTGCTTCGAAAATTTAGCTAATCGAAAAGATTTGGATGACTATCAGAATCGCTAAACTTTACGGCTAAACTTTATGAAAATAGAGTTTCCCAACTTTCGGTTTTGACATCGAAAATTTAGAAAACCTAAGGCTCGGACTAAATATTGGAATGGCAAAACGTGCGAGAATTAAAGCGGAATTAAAAATCCGATTTTTTTGAGAATTTAAAGAAAAAAGGATAAACTGAATTTATAAATACATCAGAATTTAACTCGAGCGAATAAAAAAGAATAAAACCAGTTGCTAACAAAGTATAAAATTAATTGCTTGGTAAGAGCCTACTTACGAAAATCCTAGCGGATTTTCTATTCGGTTTTTATTTGCTAACTTTAGTGCTTAAACACGCAACTAATCTTATACAAAACCGTTATGTGTAAGTTTTCGTGACTAAAGAAAATTCATGAAATTTATAACGAACTTAAGTCTTTTAAATTCAAAAAGA